>NZ_CAMSEL010000013.1:0-102941 GCF_947057495.1 Citrobacter sp. Marseille-Q5395
TCGCCAGCCAAGGGAGGGACGCTGTCCGGGTGTCGGAACATTTAACCCCCTTAATCGCCAGCCAAGGGAGGGACGCTGTCCGGGTGTCGGAACATTTAACCCCCTTAATCGCCAGCCAAGGGAGGGATGCTGTTTGAGTGCCGGAACATTTAACCCCGTTAATCGCCAGCCCAAAAAGAGATGCTTTTGAATACCGGGGAATTGACGTTAGTTGCCACATAGCTGACTCCTGTTAAGTCGGTAGTTTGCTATCGCCAATGTTGAAAGTCATTCCTTATAACTCTCTTTTTACACATAACAAAGTAAACCGATGAGGCTGATATCCCATAATCGACGAAAAAGAAACAGAACGTTAGCGTATAGTTAGAATTACGGTTACAATTAAACGCATAAGGCACGAATGTACGCATTATGCGTAAAGTGTACATATATGCGTTTAATTTCATTATTTAGGTTAAAAGGGATCGGAAGAGAATGAATCTAATTGATAAGATCGCCCTTGTCGGTCAACGAATGAAGAGCGAGCAGATTTCCCTGAAGGAGTCATTATTGGTCTCTTCAAGGGTTTCGGTCTCGGATGATAGTGTTGAAGGTGTAGATCGCCTCATCTATAACCATTGTTTGAATAAAAAAAATCTGTCAGATTTTTTTGGCAAGTCACGCGTCACCTTTAATAAAATCCTTGCCGATCTTGAAGATAGAGGTCTGGTTGGTGCTCCTATCTTTCAGAACAAAAACCATCTCTATACCAGGTGGGACGTCCAAAAAATCATGGATGCTCTGGGCTGTCCTCGGTACAGCGACTATTACCATAGCCGTGCAATCGTAACGCAGAACCATAAGGGCGGCACGGGTAAGAGTACAACTTCAGGGGCTCTTGCTGTAGCCGCAGCGCTTGATATGCATCTAAACGCAAGGACACTTTTGATCGAATGGGACCCACAAGGCTCAATTGGTAGCGGGATGATACAAAGTGTAGCGGAAGATGATGTTTTCCTCACTGCTATTGACGCCATCTTAGGGGTTTATGAAGAGGACTCAGATTACAAAAAATACCTTGATTTAGGGTATTCGGAAGAAGAAATCATTGAGAGTATGCCTTTTTCGACACACCTACCGAATCTTGATGTTATTACAGCATTTCCTACAGATGCGCGATTTAAAGATAAATACTGGCAGTGTTCCAGAGAAGAACGAACAGAGCTATTACTTCGATTCAAAGAAGTTATTCTGCCTGTTTTGAAGAAAAAATACGGCCTGATTATCATCGATACTCCACCAGAGGATTCGCCAATCACTTGGGCAGCTGATGAAGCCGCTGATGGCATTCTTGTTGCCGTATCACCTCGTGAATACGATTATGCTTCCACAACTGATTTCATGTTGACCATCAGCGAGCGTTTCAAACAATCGCCGAGCAAGGGCGAAAATCTGAGGTGGTTCAAAGTGCTGGCTGTTAACGTAGACGATAAGAGTCCATATGAAAAAATTGTTCTGGATAAACTGGTAAGAACAGTGCAGGAACTCTTTATGTCTGCAAATATTAAAAATTCCGAAGCGTTTAAAGCCGCAGCATCAAGGGGCAGAACCGTATTGGATATTAAAAAGTCTGAAGAGCTTTGCTCACCTAAGCAGCTTGATGTGGCTGAAGAATCTGTAATGGCGGTCTACCAGCAATTTATAAATGAGATTAAGAGTTTTTCTGTGAAAGAAAGGAGTAACGCATGAGTGATGAGCAGCATATCGGGAATGACAAATCCCGTTATATTAATGCACCTAAGCGTACTGAAGTCAGCCATCGCTCCGGGCTTCCAGGCCTGAAATCACAGCCTCGACTGAGGAAGCTGTTTGCTTTACATAATGGACGTAAGCTGGAAGCTGAACACATTATTGTACCGGCTGAGAAGGTGGAACTGGAAACCGCAGTACACCCTATGAACCCACGAAACCAGGAAGCTCTCACTGTAAATGCAGTTCGAGATATCCTGGAACAAATTAAGGTACGTGGTGTTGATACAGAAGGCGTTGCTGTCAAACGAAATGGGGTGTATCTGCTTATAGAGGGCAGTCGTAGGCGTTTCTGTTGTATTCAATCTGCGAAGGATTTGCCACTATGGGTGTTGCCGGATGAATTATCCCCGGAAGATATTAATTCCATCATTACAGCAGCACAGACATCACGGAGATTTTCTTACCGTGAAGTTGGATTCCAGTATTTACAGAAAATGAAAGACCTTGGATTTGCAACTAATGAAGAGCTTGCTAATTATCTCGGAATCAGCCATGTATCTGTTTCTAAGCGTATCCAGGCGGCGAAGATAGATAATTCTCTTATTGCTCTCTTTCCTGACTATGAAGGTATTCCTAACTCGTATTACAATCGCTTATCCCGACTACAGAAGTACGTCGAAAAGAATTTATTCTCTCTTGAGGAAGTTGTAGATAATGTTCGGGAGGAAATAAGGAGCTTGGATGTAACCGATATTTCCGAAGCACAGAAGACAGTAATAGATAAAATTACTACAGTAGTTGAACAGCTTGACATAAAACCTCCTAGCAAGGGGTGGGAAACTCGTGAATTAGCCGTGTTTGATAATAAAGATAAATATGCAAGGATTAGCAAAAATGCGTCTGGAAGAAAAATTAGGTTTGAATTTAATAGAATGAATAGCGAATTGATCGCAGAAATTGAGGAGTTTATAAAATCGAAGTTGAAAGAAAAAGAATAATTAAATTTTGCATTAATCCGCATCGCAAGGATGCGGATTTATTACTATGTTGACCTTAATTTCATTCCCTCCATTATCAATACTGTAAAGCCTTAATCATTCTAGATGCGTGTAACTGCATGATCTTTAGAACAAATATCCTTATAAATGAGATTGCAGGTCCCCATGACAGGGACCTAAATTAACTATTGAATGGGTTGATGTGCAGGTTCAGAAAGAAAAGGCCTGAGATCTATGTGAACTGCTGCTGCATTACTGTCATTAATTACGTTTAAAGGGGCTTTACCTGGTAAAGACATTGTTGCAACGTCGGGACCTGAAACAGTAAAGTTATTTTCCGCGCTTGGCATTACTGTGAATATTTTTATTGCAACATTCTCATGCCGATACATAGATATCCCGAACGTGGAGCCTGCTTCAGTATTACTGACATCAACTTCAACCGGTGTCCTACCGATCACTTCATTGGTCAGTATATTTTTCACAATGGCACCATCAGGTGCTGTGTAGATGCGATAAGGATAAGCAAAAGCCACCTCGCAGCAGCAAATACAGATGACGGCCAATATAGATTTCATGATTGCTCCTGTTCCAAAAATGCAAGACTTAATGATTGCGTAACTAGCGTTGTGTTTGTTTCACCCGAGCCGGGAAATTCATATCTAATACTGAACAACAATGGCAATGTGGGTCCATCACTCGACTTTTGTGAAATTTTGGTAAATGCGTTATTAATAAACGTTAATTGGTCAGTGTTGTCGTAGCAAAGGCCGAGTAAACCAACAGTCGGAACAGTAAACAATGAAACTGAACCAGGTGTTAATAACAGTTTCCCACGCGATGAATAGGTGCAACGGCTTCCGGCTAGATTTAGATCCGATAACTCAATAAATTCCTTGGTACCATTCTTG
Source organism: Citrobacter sp. Marseille-Q5395 (assembly GCF_947057495.1). Taxonomy (NCBI): domain Bacteria; kingdom Pseudomonadati; phylum Pseudomonadota; class Gammaproteobacteria; order Enterobacterales; family Enterobacteriaceae; genus Citrobacter; species Citrobacter sp. Marseille-Q5395. The sequence continues at coordinate 3,641 of NZ_CAMSEL010000013.1, forward strand.
GCGAGCAGCCAGACATCAGTGCCTGAACTCTCAATCAGAAAAGTAACTTTTCCGTCGGTATAGGATTCACTTTTGTTGCTCATCACAGGGTCGAAACCTACTGAGGGGAGGTCTGCAATTTTGCTTCCAACCGACTGACAGCCAGTCAAAAGACAGATAAAAATCACTCCGGCTGCTTTAATCATTACTAGCCCTCATAATCGTTTTCTGTATGGTGCTGATATCGAATTCTTCACCTGGGTAAACCGTCAAATTTTTGGAGAAATAATTAGAACCAACGAGGAAGCTGTTACGTTTACCAACCCAAACAAACTCTGAAAACATAAAAGACCTGAGTTTATCAGTCGCTATAATCTCGTAGGTATGTGAGGACGGTAATGATGCAGTCGCGACATCTGGGATTGTGACGGAAGAGTGAATTTTTTTGGGCACATTGAGACGTAGTGCGACTTCTGGTGAAGGGTCATACTCCTTTGAAAAATCCTGTGATTTTGAAGTTTGGGGGAGGGTGAATTTTTTACCCTGGTCTGGTCCAAAAATCGCAATAACGCTTTTATTCAATTTACTTACGGACACTATCGCCTGTAATGGGGTACTGGATAGGTCATTGACGAAAGAGATTGTCAGGCTGGAACCCGGCTCTAACCATAGAATTTTTTTACCGGCTGCATCTTCATCCAGGGATACAATATTTGATAACAAAACGCCATTTTTGGCTATAACGTCAAATGCAATTTTGGGTATCACAAGGTTCAAAGGCGTAAGTGTTGACTGATTTGCGATCTGGAGATAGTTACGCTTAGTCATGCTTGTTTTAATTACAGGTCTTTGTTGACCATTAACAAGCCACATACCGTCGACATATTTTGCAGAAATAGAAATAAATTCATAGTTAGCCTCAGATTTAGCAACTGACTGCTGAGAAGTAGGCATTGGTGTTTTAGTCGATGCGGTTGCATTGATTGATGGCCACACAAATGCCAGCACCGGTAAAATTATCAGTTTTAATTTCTGCATTATAAAGCAGCCTCTATGTTGTTATCTTTTAAATCCAGGTCAAGTGGTGTTGTGTTTTGTGTGTAAATGCCGTTCTTATTAAGGATCATTTGGTGGCAAATTAGGGTTGGTGTTGAGGCCAGTATCAACTCGACCAGCGTTATTGCCGGAACTGTAGTACGAGGTATACCTGGGGCTAGTAGTGCTGGATCGCTAATTGCTGACATGAACAGCGAGCCAGTATTGATATGGAGACAGTTGCCGACGAGTACAGGTAAGTTAGTCAAAGGTAACCCATGAGCCTTTCTGATGCTATTGACCGGATTCCGACCCAGTACAACGAGGTTGACATCGCTAATATTCATTGGGCTGACTGCGTGATCCATACCAAAAAGAAACTGACTCTGAAAGATATTCACGTTTGCCTGATTAAACGCGAGGAGAGCGTTATAGGTATTGTCGAAACCCTGTCGTATGTCCGTGTAGTCGGATGGACAAACACCGATAGTAATATTTCCTTTAAAAAGCACCTTCATCACCGTGGCCAGCTGGGTGGAGAGCAGTTTGCTGATCTCCTCTTCAAGATAACTGCGGTTAATTTGTTTATGCCAACGTCCGCCTCTTGCACACCACCGTTCGTTAAGAAATGTGCTTGGGTAATAAGTCCTACGATCATTATTTGTGGGTAAGAGCTTCTTCATCATCTCTTCACCAGCCCCGGCTGCTGAGAACACTCGCACAGAACGTCCATCAAAAATACCAGTGTTTATCGCTGTCATTAACTCCATGGGCTCAGGACCATAATCAAAGAGATTCCCGGTAGGGAAAATGATTAGTTCCTCATCTGGGCTCGATATCGAATGGATAAGATTACAAAGCGTCGAATAATGTCCATGGGGATCTGCCAGAAAGAAAACCCTTCCGGAATAATTAGTCAGGTCAATTGTCTGGACGTGCTCAGATGCCATAAATGCCTCTTCTAGAAAGTACAGTAATAATACCGGATGAGTGTCGGCAATATTTTCGTTAAGAGGGCTAATTTCTGCGCTTAGGCAAAATAGAAGTTGAATTCATCTGTAGTATCCGCACAGAGAGACTTTTAAGTGCCGTCTTTGGATAGGATTTTTTAGTGTCGTAAAGCTGAAGAAAACGTCATTTATGTGTGTTTTTATCAAGTGTACATAAAGTAGAGCAAGACAATTTTTAAAAACGAAGGATTCTTTTTTAACAATAACTTACGTGTGTTTCTTGCCTCGTTTTTGTTGACCTAAAGCAACCATTAGTGTATAAATTCCATATCAAAAGTGGTGGGTTAATTAAACCAATTCGAGGGGTTCTGCATGACTGAATTAGTAAAAACAAAACTGGCTGTAGCTGAATCAAACTCTACTGAATTAGAGACACTTAAAGTTGTTATTGATGATGGTAGTAAAGCGGCAAAACTGGTTTGTGTTAACAATCAAGGTGACCTTGTTCCCTTATTGACTCAAAATAGTTTCGTTGCAGATTTCCGGGTAAGCCATGACGGGCTTATTCCGTTTAATTACCTTATTGATGGCCTTCAACGATTCTCTCATCACAGTGAATCTAGTAATGCCCTTGAAACTACCGACGTTGCGCATCAGTACGATGAGATCAGTCGTCTGAATGTTCACCATGCTCTTCATTCCTCTGGTTTAGAGCCGCAGGATGTTCATCTCTATGTAACATTGCCACTTAGTCAGTTTTATACCGCTTTGGGTGAAACCAATGACGAAAACATCCAACGGAAAAAAGACAACCTGATGAAGCCGGTTGAACGTTATATTGATGGTAAGCGTGTTTCATTTAATGTTGTTTCAGTTACCGTGTTTCCTGAGTCACTTCCGGCGGTAACTCGTGCAGATGAAATTGAGTTAATTGAATCTTTTGAATCAAGCCTGGTTATCGATTTAGGTGGGACAACACTTGATGTAGCAAGCATTACTGGTCAGCTGGAACAGATCTCCCGAGTCAAGGGTTTTGACCGTATTGGTTGTTCTATCGTATATGATGAAGTCCGTCGTTATCTGGATTCTTCAAAGCTGAACGCAAGCTACGCGTATATTCAACACTTGGTCGACAATCGTGATAACAAAGCCTCACTAAAGGTTTCTTCCGATGATCTTGATGGTGTCTTCCAAGCCGTAAATAGTGCCGTAGCGCAACTTCAAGAAAAAGTGATCAAAGCAGTCACTCAGGTGGAAGAACGTCCGCACAATGTATTCCTAGTCGGTGGGGGTTCTTACCTGATTGAACCGGCAGTGCGTGAACATTTTGATAAATCGAAAATCATCATGGTAGATAATCCGCAATTCGCTCTCTCACTGGCTATTGCAGATACTGTTTTTGCGTGATGATGGTTTTGTAAAGGGGGGGGGGTATGACAAAAAAAACTGAGAAGGAAAACGATCGCATCCAGATTAGCGCGTTTTGGTTATCGGAAAGGCAATCTCCGTATGCCTATAATTTTCTAAAAAAAAGTGACTTAACACATCGTGGCGAACAGCTTTCCATAATAAGGTCTGCAATCACTACGGGGTTAGTGCTAAATAACCTCTTCCCCGAGCTATCAAGTTTTATTAATGGACTGAATGAGAGATTAACGGCTGCTGATCTAAATCGGTTTTTTAATGATGAATTTAAAAAGAGTGATTTAAGTAATGAACAGTTGAAAGAACAAATAAGTCTTATGCTTGATTCGAAATTCAACGATTTAATTTTAAAGATTAATAATTGCAAGAATCCTGCTGCTGTATTTTCAACTAATTGTCAAACTGATGTCAGTGATGCAGTAAAGCCTGAGACAGCAAAGGAACAGCGGTTGGAATTAATGTCTACAGAACTGGCCAAAAACTCCATGCCTGTGACTGTAGAGACCTTGCCGCCTGTTGCGATCGCAAATCAGAATGATTCAGTTCTAAAAACTAATCATGGTTCTCCGGACGTTAACTTAGCTCAAACCGAAACCATGGCGCTCAGTGAACAAGCGCAAGTGCAGGGTGTGACAACAAAGCAGAAGAAAAGGGCAAATGCAAACCTCGCAAATCTTGCAAAGTAAATATAGAAGTATCAATTGATTAAAATTTGTAATCTCTCAAAAAAGTCAGCTTACCAGCTGGCTTTTTTGTTGGTATATTATTAGTAGATGAGGTTGGATGGTGAACCGGTTACATGTAGTTAATGGAACACTCAATGCTGCATAGCAAGTTAAATAATTTCGTAGAATTATAGATCCAACTCAAAAACTCATTATGAACCTCTTTGGTTGTTTCAGGTCTAACCAGTTTGTTTTATGAAACCTAATTTTAGTTATGTATACTACTAAAAAAAAGGTGGTTTAGCTCCTGTTTATGGTTGTTCGTTTGCACGATTTAAGAACAGGTGTTAAAACGGGTACAGATTTGTCCTAAAGTATTGGTTGAAGTAAGAAATATCTTACTAAAATTGGTACTTATTTATTATTTTATGTAAAAAATCTCTATGCTTTACTGGTCAAGTTAGGTTTTTTTGTTACCCTAGCACCCTATGATCCTAAGAGTTTCTGCCGTGCAATCTGGATGAGCGTAAAGAAACTAACGGCATCATGTGTAACTGTTTGATTATTATAATGAAGGCTGACTGAATGTTATCACGCAACTCACTAATACATGGTTTACGTCGAGATCAGTTAATCGAAGTTCTGTCTATTTCTGAATTCCCAGTTGTCCTGGTCGAGAATCCCTTCATTCAGCCTGAATCAACGGGCAAAAAACCTGTAATTTTTAATATTGATGAATTTCATGTTTCTATCGCTCCAATTTCCTCCCTTAAGTACGACTGGGAATGGGCTCCAATTGATACAATACTCATCGAAGTGGTCATTCCACCTGCGGAAGCAGACCTCGTAAGCGCCGAGAATGATTTTCTTCGCGATGCGGGTATTGGCCATATTCAATGCGAGCCTGGTGGTGTATCGATACGCCGTACAGTGACATTTGTTGGTGGTATCACCGCCGACAATTTGCTGTATCAGCTTAGGCTTATGTGCGTGAGTGCTTTACACCTGATTGGAGAGGAACTGGAGGATGAAAGTTAATTACAAGAAACTATTACCTCTTGTAGTGCTCGGTTTAACAATTGCGGGGGCTTACTCGCTTTTCAACGCAAGACCGGCGGAGCCCGACTTGTACGATTTTACTGGCAAAGTTCTTAAAGCCACGTCTGTTTTCCAACCCTGTGATAAAGAATCCACACCTTCGTTAAACGTTAAAATTGCAGATAACGGAAACATACATATCAATGGTGTTGCATCAAAAGTTACTTTTGTTGAAAAAGTTTCGCCTGATGAAATTTCTGTTAAGTGTGCTGGGTTACCAATCAAAAATGCTCGGCTTGTGCATACGAGTTCTTACACCATGATAATTTCGGAAGGAAAAGGTGGTTTTGTTATTTCGGATTTGATACGCATCCAGGATAATGAAGTCATCTCCGGTATATGGTTCTTTAAGAAGAGAGCATAGCAATGAAAGAACTGGAAGCTATTGGAACGAAGGCTCTACGGGCTAGGGTCTTCAGCCAGTCAGTGGCGATGGCATTTGAAGTGAACGTCGACATAAGTCGGTCTGCTGATAATTCAGCCTTCATAAGCGAGGCTGAAAAATATTACCTTACTCTCCAATTCGCCCCTCCGGCTGACAATAGAGAATATGGGTGGAATTCAGAGGGAAGTATTCTCATGAAACTATCCCAAAACGAAGCCATGGCGCTGGCTTCTGTCTTCCTGAGAATTAAACCTACACTTAAAATTGAAAAGAGAAAAACCACGCATCGCACACACCAGGCTTACAAAAATATCACTATCGGCCCAAATGACCGTGGGGGCTTGTTAGTCACGTCAGGCATTGTTCCGGTCGAAAGGGGTTCATTTAAACCCATAAATTATAATCTTCCCGTAACGCAAATGGATTGTGTTTCAACAGGACTTTTTTTGCTTGGATTCTTGACGCTTAAGATGCCATGGGTATCCTCAGAATCGATAATAACTGCTCTGCGCCTTTCGGAGTCGAAAAGCTGTCAGTGAGTTAAAAATCTTCAATTTTTAGCAAAAAATTAATATTTTTTTTCCTCTTAACGAACAAGATTTCAGATTTTTTTATCGTAGAGTAATTTTAATTCTGCGTAAAAAAAACAGGTGTTCGTCATGAGAAAATCAGGTTTATGTTTAACCCTGTTGTTTTCTTTAATTGCCTCGATTAAGTCGGTACATGCCGAGGCAATTATGATTTCCGGAAAACTCCAGGCTGATATGCCTGCCGTCACGTTTAATCCCGGCCCGGGCGATTTTGTTGCATTCGTAAACAATAATATAATTACTGCCTCAGGCTCTGGAACCGCATGTAATGTGACGGTTGATGATCGTGCGACATCAACGGTGGATAATCTTGTCTGCTTCTTTGAGTGGCTTCCAAATAGCTCTGGATTTACTGCTAACGGGTTCACGTTAACCGGGATTCCAAACAGCTCAGGAGACCTAAAACTCCCTTACAAAATTTCCTATTTTTCCGGTACAGAAAGGCAAAAAGTAGAAGTAGTGAAAGGGGAGTATACAGTTAATGCTCTCGTACCGGTTAAACCGACGATCACCGGCCTAAAGTCGTCTATGAATGGGCTGGTTCAAGAGGGTTACACACTTAAATCTTATATTAAGGATGAAGTGATCAGGAGTTTTGCCGTCTCAGTAGAACCCCGCAATTTTGTGCAATATATTTCTATCGGATCGGGTTCTGCCTGTGAAGTCCCTATTGGTGGGACCAGTTGCACGATCGATGTAGGAAGTATTAAAGTAAGTGATTCGGATTTATTGATAGGTTCACGGGAAATAACTGTCACCGCTAATTCGAAAAATAATTACTTTGCCCCTCCTGAAGCGCAAAAGCTTACGCTGACCTGGGACTACCGTCCTCCTGTTGTTGACCATACTCTCTGGAATTTCACTGATGAAGCTAAAACTATCAGTATTGGCGGTCAGCAAATCTATACCGGCGCTAAAACGGTAGCTGTAGTCGTCAAAGTGCCCCAGGAAGAGACTGAAGGCGAGTGGTGGCTACCAACAGCTATGACGCTGACGATGGTGCCGGACGGGGTTTTCAAGCCGACAACAAAAGTAACTTTGGATGACGGTACGGTTATCGACTTTAAGCAATCCTGGGCAACACCGATACGCCGTACCCTCCAGCCCGTGAGCGGACCCCAGAAGGTCGGCGATGAGTATCTGTATATCTTTGACTTAACAGACCTGACGAATGGCTCTTATGCCGCCACGTTCACTATAGAGAATACTAGCAAGAATACGTCTACGTACAATGAGCCCGAAAGCAAACTGATGCTTTCTGATAACCCCACACTCATGGTACTTAAGGATGGGGCAGCGCTGGCAAAACGAGCACCTGTTTATTTCTTAAATGAAATTATTGTTGCCGCATTCCAGGGGCAGGCCGGGGTTGCGGATATTAAAGCCGTTACTATCGATAACAAAGTTGTTGAACTCACCCCAACGAACTACAAAGGCATTTATTATCTGCCGGTGGGGGATGATCTAGATGTGAATGCTGACCACGAAATCACAGTCGTGGCGGAAAACCTGTATGGCAAGATTGTGACATTCAATACCACTTTCACGTATCAACCGACAGGGTTTGCGCTTAAAAACTTAGAAAAAGACGTCACCTTGTATTCTCGCGTTCGGCAATATACCGATCTGATGAGTCAGACAGCCGGTGATAAATGCACTCTCTTTACTACGGAAGAGAACGCGCAGGCTTATCTTGAGTGGTATGGCGGCAAATCTGATATCACTGCCTGTTACCCTCAGTGGAACAATGTACCGGACGGGCTTGAATTTTACTTTAAAGGCAGGACGCCAGGACTTACGGGGTTCTTCAATAAAACTGGCGAAAACCTGCTCGATTACCAAGTCTATATGATAAACGGTAGAGGCTCTAAAGCTGTGTCGGCCAAATACCGCCGCGTATTGACAACTCAACTGCCATATAACCCAATCCTTACTTACAAGAAAAATAAGTTGGTAACTGGGATCAACCCTAACACTGCACTAGCGTACACGACAGGTGGGGAAGCTGCTCGCCTCTTGGCAAAAGTGGTACCTGCTGATGTGACAGTCTATGTTTCGCAAAACGGGGGTGAGAACACAAAAACGACGTTTAAAAACCGTTCATCAAACAACGATGCAACTACATTCGTTCAGCGTCTGAAAGTAGCCGCAGCCCCACTGTGGACGAAAAATGTATTCGACATTGCTGTAGAGTACTCGAAGGACCCGACAATGCGGACCGCCGATACACTTAACGTGTATACGGTCCCCGACTTCAGCATTCGGGCTACGATGGAAGTCGAAGACAAAAAGACGGCTACTACAATGGAATTACCGTTGAAGGTGTCAGTTGGGCGCTATAACAATTCAACTCGCAAAAGCTCATTTAGCCGGACGACAATGGGTGACTGGGATGTAACCATTTACGCTCAGAAAAGTATCTATGGTAAAGATCCAGAAACAGGCCGTTTTAAAACGACGTATGAACGTACCCCATTAACCGAGGCATTGCCGGTGAATGATGCCGGGGTAGTCGAAACAAAAATCAAAATCGAGAATATGGACCTTGGGAACATGCGTCTTGTCGGGATAGCTAAAGTCCGTTCGCCTTTCGCTGATTTTGAATTGACCCGGGAAACAAGTGCGGTCGGCATACGTGTGTATAAGGGTGAAGAGCTGGAGGGTAATCTCTCAAAGAGCCTGATTATCGGCCGTATCCCGCTCAGTACGCTTGTGAACTTCAAATCGGCCAGCACAGCTAACTCTGATGCGCTTGCTCCTACCGAGTGGCAGGAGTCGTCAGACAATGGGCAGACATGGACGATGCTTTCGGACATGACTGGGAAGAGAAGTATTTCAATCAGAAAAACTGACGTCGGTAAGTGGCTCTACAGGGCCAAGATGACCAACAAGTTTACGTCAAAAGTGTCTTATAGCGACGTGCTGACAGTTGTAACGTACAAACAGCCTAAGCTAAGTATTGATGTTGCGGAAATTCTTGAAGGCGATGATTTACCAGTCTCGTTGCTGGATAATGATGAGCCGATTCCGCAGGGTACGGCTGAAGTAATGTGGTCGGAAGATAAAATTAATTGGGTCGCGGGTGACACTACCTATACCGTGACTGCCGCTGAGAAGCTTCCGCCAACTATCTACGCCCGGATGCGCTATCTGGATTCAGACGACCTGGCTGAAGAGTCCTCCTGGAAAGAGACGTCTGCGCGGTTAACGGTCGCTAAACCCAAGCGCCTTTCCGTTTCAGTGAGCAGCATTTCAAAGGTAGAGGTGGGAAGTAAAGTTACTTTAGATGGTAAATACTCCAACCCGAACAGTCGGTACCAGAACGGAAATGACGTCATTGAAGAATGGACTGCCCCTGACGGACAGAAAATCAGAGGGCCTAAGTTGTCGATGACGCTGACAGAGGAGATGCTGGATAAGCAAGGCTATGCGGCATTTACATACAGTGCATGGCTCGCTGACAGCAAGGAAAGTACCATTTCCACGCGGAAAGTATCGATTAAGTCCTGGGTGTATAAGTTCCCTGAAATGAAAGTCAGTACGAAGCTAAAATACACTATGGCCCCGTCGACCTTACACGTCGCCCTGACCGGAATAAAAGACGGTGACTATCCGGGAGTAACTTATTCACGGGAGTGGATCTACGATAAGGAAAATATCTCCATTTCAAAAGATGAAGGAGATACGAAAGAGTTTGCAATTGCGAAGCCGGGTAAATATACGTTGATGATCGTTTTCCGCGATAATCGTAATAACGAACAGCGTATTGAAAATACCTTCGTCGTCGATGAGCAAACTCCGATGACTGTTGAAATGACCCCAAAATTCTCTAATAAGTTCATGAGGGCTCCTCTTGATGTCACACTAAGATCTAATATTAAACTGGCGCACTCTGCTGACAGTATTGATACGGTGACGTATAAAGTAAATGGAGAGGTTGTCCAGGGTAGTAAAAACTATTGGGCTCAGGGAATTCCCGGTCTTACTGAGAAAAAATATGAAATCACGCTGGATGTTGTCAGTAAAATGGGACAGCGTGGTACAGCATCAGTAGATTTTGATGTTGTAAAAAACGCCGCTCCGCAATGTGTGCTAAGCCATACAGAATCCAATATGAGCTGGAGTTTCACAAATAAATGTGTCGATACTGATGGCAAACTGGTTCGTTATGAATGGTATATCAATGATGAACTAAGGAATGTTTTTGGCAGCACTGCGACACTATCGAAAAATCTTAATCGTGGGAAGCAAGATATCCGTGTAGTCGCATATGATGATAGTGGAGATTCAGCAACACAGCGCACGGTCGTATATGGCCCAGATGAGGAAAAATCAAAGGCTGTAGAAACAACTGGTACATCGCAGTAAGACAAATTTATGTACTGAAATAGAAGCCGGGACAGTAATGTCCCGGCTTTTTGTCTTTGGTCTTTTGAATTGATTTCGTCGGAAAAGTTACTTTGCATGAACGGTGATACAAGTCTCATGAATCACCAATCAATGGCAATAATGAAAGAAAAAGAGGGGCGTAAATTATCAGAAATAACTGGCTTTGTAGAAATAATGACGGTCCAAAACATGGATAATAGGTATTAAGGTAATGTAAAAATTAGTCCTTTGGTTCCGGTATCTGAGAGAAGCAGGTTATGAGCGAATACATACCTAAGAAGCGTGGGTTACTGAGTTTTGATTGGTACGTGCCGATCAATTTGGCAATTCTGATACTGGTACTGGCCATCTTCTTTACTCGATTTACATTTGGACATGGGCTATTAAATGGTTGTTTACCTGCTGATTTTTACATGATTGACTTGAAGGATAAATCTGTCAAGGCAGGAAACATCATTGCATTTCATATGCCAAAATCAGTCCGATTTATACGTGAAAATGAGAAGGTTATTAAAATTGTGGCGGGGGTAGGCGGAGATCGCCTAAGAGTCACAATGGATGGCGTTTATAACGGGAGCAAGTTTTATAAAGCTAATGCCAGACGTATTTCAATGAAATACAACATACCTGCTGAGTCTATTGAAAGAGAATTAACTATTCCGAAAGGAGAAGTTTTTTTAATTGGCCAAACGGATCACTCATGGGACTCACGATTTTGGGGGCCGGTTAAGTTGACTTCAGTTATTGGGAAAACATATGCGATCTATTGAATTAAAAACAACGATTAAGCCTCTGGCCACCTGCCTGGCGTTTTACGCCTTGATGTCCACCGCTACGGCTAGCCCCCAGTATCAACAGGTTGCTGACGACATTGCTAGGCAAGCTCAAGTATTGGGCGCTCAGTCAACGCCGCCGGAAACAGCAGAAGGCCCGCTCTCGTCAGGCTCTCTGGATTCTCCGGATGTCCAGAAGTACGTCCGCCAGGCTGAAGCTTTGAAGCAAAACAGGGACATCAGTCAGCCAACGAATCGGGGCTATGTACCGGGTATGAATGCTGACAGTGTGCAGGCGGTTATCGATCATACTCAGGCTATACGCGCTCAGAATAATAATTCTGAAGCAGTTAATGACATTATTCGCAGACGTGATGAAATTCAGGGAAATATTCAGCTGAACGACTCAGCACTGAAGTCTGTCGAAAATAAACCAGAAGTAATGCGCAGCCAGTCGACGAATATCGAAAAAATGTTTGGTACCTCAGGGATCACCGCCGCTGACTTCGAACGAAAAATAGATAGCAGACGGGAAGAGGTGCTTTCGACAGAAAACGGTATCACTATCTTTGCGTCATTTAGCCTGCCTGATTACGTCCTAGAAGATCTACTCCGTACCGCGTCACAAAATAAGGCGAGAGTGGTTTTTAATGGTCTGAAGAAAGGCACGACGCGTCTTCCGGAGACTCAGGCTGCAATCAATCAGTTGGTGGTGAAGGGGAAGTTTGACTCTCCACTGATTACGATTGACCCTGATGCGTTTGACCAGTACCAGGTCACGCAGGTCCCGACAATTATCTCCCGTGAGGAATCCCGATTCGCTAAAATGGTCGGTTCGTTTAACGTTGATTTCTTCCAGCGAGAACTGGCCAGAAATCCCGATCAGGATATTTTACCTAATGCTGGTACGACCTATCCGGTCGAAGAGAAAAGCATTATTAAAGAGCTCGAAGAGCGAGCACAAAAGTATGACTGGGAGGGCGCCAAGAAGCGAGCTGTTGCAGACACATGGAAGAACCAATTCATGGTTAATCTGCCTCCGGCTCAGGAGCACAAGGAATGGTTAATTGACCCGACTATCAGGGTCACTCAGGACGTGAAAGATAAGCAGGGCCGCGTCATTGCTTCTGCGGGCGAGCTGATTAACCCGCTGAGCAGGTTCCCGCAGAACCTCACCATGATAATTTTTGACCCATTGAATCCGGGGCAGCTTGATTGGGCTGAGAAGCAATATCGCCAACTTCTTGGCAGCGGACAGGTTATGCCGATGTTTACGCGAATTAAACAGGAAAATGGTTGGGACCATCTGAATGATCTGCGCGAGAAATTTAACGGGAAAGTATTCAAAGTCAATGAGCAAATTATTTCCCGCTTCCAGATTAAAAACACTCCAGTGTTGATTTCAACTGAAAAAGATAAATTCCGGATAACGCAATTCAGTGAAGCTGAAATACGTGGTGTTGGAGAAAAAATCTCGGCAGAGGAGAACTGATATGAAGATCGGATTTATTTTAGGGGCGCTGCTGGCCACATGGCTGACTCTGAATTACCCGGACCTGATGAGAGAGTATTTCAACAAAGTGGTTACGTATATGGAAAGCGTGACAACATTCATTACTAAATAGTGAGCGTGCCGGTGAAGAAGCTAAAAAAGTTACTTTTGGAAATTTTGGTTGCTGTCATGCTGTCATTTTCCCTGCCTGCAATGACCATGGCCGCAGATACCGGCGTCCCGGGAGCAATGTGCCAGTCAGCTGGTGTGTGGCAGGGACTAATCAAAAATATCTGCTGGAGTTGCATCTTCCCGATGCGGATCATGGGAATTGGTGCGGCACCTGAAGGTGCCGCACCCTCACGCCCCGGCTGCTATTGCACAGACCAAAATGGGATACCAGAAATCGGATGGCAGTTAAGTTTTTTCCAGCCAGTTAAAATCGTAGAAGTAGTGAAAAGCCCATGGTGCAGCCCATTTTTGGAGGGAACCATGTTGCAAAAATCACAGTTCGATATTGGCAAGAGCAATACTAACCAGCCTATGACTGCTACAGAAGCCGGATTCTACGACGTACATCTCTGGGAATTCCCGATCATGACAATGTTGAAATTGCTGATAATCGGTGAATGTACAGCAGAACCTTATATTGATGCCAGTCTGACGTATATCAGCGAAGTTGATCCAATGTGGGAAAGTGATCTGTTGACGCTCGTGCTGAACCCCGAAGCTGTGGTATTTGCAAACCCTATTGCCTCAATGGTATGTGCTGCTGACTGCGTGGCAGTGACTGCCGGAAAGGATAATTTGGCTGCCTATTTTTGTGCCGGTTGTGATGGTAACTTGTACCCGCTTACAGGGCACGTCTATGCGAATGATGATGCCGTCAGAACCAGTTCACTTATTACACAACGACTACTAACTAAGTTACATCGGCAAGGAATGCTAATGAGAACAATGGGAGCAGATGCAATGTGTGAGAAAACATGGGAATACTTCACTCCTCGTTCACAATATAGACTTTCAATGCTTTACCCAACGCCAGAAGCTAAAGGGCCTGATTGCTGCCATAGGCTTGGTGACTCCGTACATGATTGGTCAACACTGAAAGGTGGACGAAAGAAAATAGGCATAGATAATTATGTCTATATGCTATGGAGATATAATGACTGTTGCGTCCGTTTTAATCCCGGTGCTTAATTGCAGGAGGCTTTTAATATGAAAACTAGGAAATTAATTGCTTCAACAATTATTGCGTCTATGCTCGCAAATACTATGAGTTGGGCATTTTACGTTTCGCTCATTAACATGGTTATGACACCAAAAATATACGCAGCTGATGCGATATTTGATCAGTTGGAAAACAATTTTGACCTTGCGAACCCCAACGCAAATCGAAATGCAACAACAAGTGCTCAGGATATTGTAGAGAAGTACAAGAATGCTGATTCCGGGGAAAACCTGAGCGGAAAAATATCAGATAAATATGTAGGTAAAGCAGATTCAATAAACTTAGACGTTGGGAAGTACGGGGCGCTGAACTCAAACGAAAGTGTTATGAGTAATGCTGCATCTGACGGCAAGTCGATCGGTAAGACCGTACAGTTACCGAGCATGACGGGCGGTACGATCAACTCTAATTATACGAAAGAGGGGGCAAAGTTACTTTCCAGAGACAGTAGCGGTAACATTGGTATAAGTAACAACACGAATACAACGGCAGGAACCAAAACCAGTACAGGAGAGCTATTCAGCTCAGAGCAGAAGCACAGTGATATTCAGTTTAATTCCGGTGGCCGGTATGGAGATGAGGATGGATTCATCAATGACATCAAAAATCGAAAAAGTCAGCTGTTTGAAGCGCAGAGTTACGATGGGGTTGCCTACCGTACACTGGTGAATGCAAATAAAGACAACCCAGCATCTAATATTAAACCTAACGACCCTATGTTCAATGCTGGCCGAAATGAAATTGGTAATGCTGTAGCCGGTACAGGCAACTGGCTACAGAGTTGCAATACGGAAACAAAAAAACAAACTATTACTACGCACTATCCAGATTATAAAGAGTTTTACTGCAACTCACCCAAGAAAGATAACTTTAATAGTTGCACAATAACTCGTGATTTTTCCGTACCTGTTTATATCTCAGGTGGTAATGGTGATATGTCTATGTGCGGGGATAATTGTGTGAGGGTCTGGTTCGGCAGAAGAGACGACAACTATTGGAACGATGGAGTATATGACAACTCATTAACCTTAAAATTTCATCCTGATGCAAAGCTTGCAACTGCGAAAATAATTAATGCAGAGTGGGATGATCATATGAGGGTCACGCTTGATGGAACGCAGATTTTTGCTCACATAGATGGAGAATATAGAAGTAGCAATTATCCATCACCACAAGGGCCATGGGAGCTGAAAAAATCATGGAAGCTTGACAAAGTCTACGATATTACCGACCAGGTAAGAAACTCTGTATATCAGGAGGTGGACCGTGAAGTGACAATGGCGTCACGTGTTTGGGTAGGTGGCGGTGGGGAAGGCTATTTTGAAGTTGAGCTGACTTTTGAAAATATGAAGCTGGAGGATAAACATATACAGGAACCCGCAGGTTGTTTTGATGCAGTACAAACGCCGAATTCATTCTGTCGGTTTGACCGGTTTGTGAACATGGATGTCGGTACAAAGCGGCTCCCGGAAACTGTGCTTAAAATGGCCACACCGCTTTATAAAGGCGATACCGGGTTCTTAACCTGGAAAACAAACCTTGAAGGTTACTTCTGTGATCCCCTGGCGAAGGAAAAGCTGTGCTCATATGATGCGAAGGGAAACATCATGAAAGACGCCGCAGGAAAAGACCTCTGCTACAACTACGACGACATTAAAAATATGCCTGACGCTTGCGGCACATATAAAAATGATGCTGCGTGTGTGCTCGATACACAGACTTGTGCAGAAGGTTGGTTCGATGAAGGCACAAATACATGCTACATGTATGAGCAGAAATATACGTGTGACAGAGGTAAGGACGTCGTCAGAGAGGTAGAGTCACAGACTAACGCCTGTGTAGGTATGATCCCATGTTCTGGTGGAACATGCGAAACCGGCCCAAAAGAGGAAAACAATGATTTTGGGAAAGTGGCCGCGTACTCAAACATGGTTCAGTACATGCAGGGTGAGGCAAAATGCGAAGATCCCAACGACCCTAATTCCTGCTCCGTCTTTGAGGGGAAAGCAGAATGGTGCGGCAGGTCCGTTGGTTTTGTGAACGGGCTGGCCAAAACAGATTGCTGCGAACAGCCACAGGGTACCGCTGGCTCACTAGAGGCGATTATGCTGGCTGGGTCGATGATCCGAAACACGAACTGGACACGAGTGAATGCTCAGCTGGTAAGCTGGACCGGTGGGGAGAGTGGAACCTGGGCTTCAATGGCTAACTCGGTTGGTGAATGGACAGCATCGGCAGGTAAAACTGTTGGTCAGATGTGGAACAATGTCACCAGTTCGCTAACCAGCGTCTACGAAAATGTGGCCGGTAACCTTGGGCGAACAGTAGGTTCATCCACTGCTGGTGGAAGTGGTCAACTTGCTAAGGAGACAATGAGCTCTTTCGGGCTTGGTACCCTTAAGAAGATGGCCATGGAAAAAGCATATGACTTGCTTCCCGATACAGTAAGGGACTTCGTTTTTAAAAATGTAGCGACAACGGGTGGCGAAGTAGTCTTTTCAGCAGCAATTCAAAACTTTATGCTTGCATTAAATGTCATTGGCTGGATTTATACCGCATATCAAATAACAAAAATGTTGCTTGAAATGCTTGTGGCCTGTGATCAAAAAGAAATGGAAGCGTCTATTCATAAAAATCAGAAATCCTGTTTCACACTGGATACTGAACGCTGTGTTAAATATCTCAATATGGGATTTACAAAGAAGTGTGTTAAAAAAGCAACAGACATGTGCTGCTACAATTCAATGTTATCTCGCGTGATTATGCAGCAGGCGTATCCTCAACTTGGAATAGATCCGGTTGCTTCGAGTTGCGTTGGATTATCAATTAGTCAAATACAGAGATTAGATTTTGATAAGATCGATTTAACTGAATGGATTAACGATGCCGTCCAGGTCGGAGAAGTTCCTGATCAGTACGCTACATTCTCCGAGTCATCGATAACAGAAAATTTGCCATTTAAAAATGAAAATTACCAACTTCCATCCCAAAGAACGAAAGAATCAATGGGTGGTGAGGATAATATGATAAAAGCTAGACAGGAAAATAATCAGGCAATTAAAGAGGAGAATGTGGACTGTAGCTATCTACCACGGCCCGCGATTTGTGAAGTTGGGTCAACTTATGTAGACCCAATTACTGGGAAGGAATTACCAAAATACTAAATGTAGGGGCTGTAAAGCCCCTTTATTTTTATTTTGCTTTAAGAGTTTTTTCAGGGAAACCCTTCTGACCATATTCTCCTGCGAAAAGATAATAATCTTTACCGTTAATAGATGCAGCAACGCCACCTGGGGTAGTGAATTTTGGACTGTCAGAACGGAAAATAATACCTGAGAAGTTAGTACTAGATTCATTGCCTTTAAATGGAATGAATACGTAACGAACTACTGAATAATCACCGGCAGGTAGATTAAGTTGAGGGATTTCAGATCCAGACGCTGGGCGAATAACCTGGAAGCTGTACATGGACTTAGTCGGCATTACGTCGGCAGCTGGCTTTGAAGGGAGGTCGCAGGTACTCCATTTATTCATCACTGCCATATCAATCTTGCATGAAGCCAGAGCCGCACTTTGCTTCGAAGGATTGAACCCGAGTGCCACCTGTGACTCTTTGGTGTGATTATAAACATATGCAGCACCGGCACGTACTAAGCTTTCATCGTTATAAGGAAGTTTTTTAGGGTTCGGGACAAAGACGACGTATTGGTTAACCTGGATATATTCAGCGTCAGAGGAGCTGTACATTGATCCCAAACTCATAATACTTAATCCACTGAGCCCTCCTGTAACATAGCCCATAGAGCCACTAATTAGCAGTTTGGAAAGCAAGTTATCTGCATCGCCACCCGGCTGGACTGTTTCTTCATTAAAAGTAACGTCAAAACCGGCCAAAGAGTAAGCATTTTTGGCTACCGAGTCTTTAGAATTAGCATGCCAGTAGAGCCCATGAGTGTCGCTGTGCTGTGCAGAATTCGGGGTTTTACCAGCATCCCGGGCACAACCAACCAGCGATGCACTGGCAACAAAAGCAGAAACCAGAGATACAAAACGTTTAGTTTTCATTTGAGACCCTTCTTTGAATGATTTTTTTGTCTAGAAGCATTATTTCATACTCGTCAGTTTCTCAAACAACCAAAATGCAGAAAAAATGAAAAAATGTGAAGCGAACAAAAACCAGTCTTGTAAAGAAAAATCCCTCTAAATTAAATCGTATAATCAGTGGGACTAAATATTCAGAGGCTTTTATGGGTAAACCAACAGATGAGCAAAGGGTCATCATTGAAAATGCAAACGCAAATAATATGGTTATTGCAGCACCAGGGTCTGGGAAGTCATTTACGATGATCGAGGCTGTGATCTCAATCCTCAGGCAGTTCCCATATGCCAAGGTTGGAATGGTCACATTTACTCGCGCTGCAACAAATTCATTGGCTGAAAAGCTGAAAAGTCGGTTAAGTAAAAAAGACCAGGATAGGGTGCTGGTAAATACTTTCCACGGCTTTATCCGGATGCAACTGGACATGGTCAACTGGAAGGGCAAGATGCTGATTAGCTCGGCACAGCGTTCTGTAATTCATCGTGCGTTAAAGGAGTCAGGCGCGCCTTTCCGTTACCCGGAAGCTGAATTTGCTATTGATGCGATTGGAAGGGAAATGGATACAGACATCATTTCAGTTCGCCATACGCGTCAACAAATCCACTTGTTCAACACATACCAGGCAATATGTCAGAAAGACCACGTAGCTGACTTAAATGCACTCTCACGTTTTGTCGTGGGCCAGATGCACTCAGGAAAAATGCAGCCACTAAATTTGACGCATTTAGTTGTAGATGAGGTGCAAGACACCGACTCGATTCAGTATGCCTGGATCGCACTACATACAAGGGGTGGTGTTAACACGAGCATCGTAGGGGATGATGATCAGGCAATCTATTCTTTCAGGGCCTCCGGCGGGGTAAAAATATTCCAGCAATTTGAAAAACAATTCAGGCCAAACATATTTTATCTAAATACCTGTTTCAGGTGTGAACCAGAAATTCTTAAGGTTGCAGGGGCATTGATTGAAAAAAATGTTTACAGATACGTTAAGGATCTGCGTTCAGCTAAAAGTGGTGGTGGAAAAGTTAATTTCCGCTCATATGTTGATATGGATGAACAGATTCAAGGCATCCTCAATCTAATTAACCAAGACCCAAATGGCTGGGCAATCCTTAGCAGAGGTAATGCACATCTTGATCAGCTTGAAAGCCTCATAGAGCAGCCGGTTCTTCGTTATGGAGGCAAGTCCTTTTGGGATGAGAAAGAGACGAGCGACGTACTGCATCTGATGGCTTTCTTTCGGCAGTCCAACGATGTTCGATTAATGAAGAGGGTGCTGGCGCTTTTCGGTGAAAATGAAGAAGTTTTGGATCAAACAGCATTTAGCATGAAAGGGAGAAAAGTAACTTTTGGTGAACTGAGCATCCCAGATGCAAGTTCCCTGGAAACAAGAACACTTCACTCAAACTTCACCCGGTTTACACAGGAGACTCGGGATAAAGTTGAAATCGAAAAGCGCTTCGCAAATCTGATTAAATGGATGGAATTGTCATCAATAAAAATGAGGACTCAGAAAGGTTCACCTTCACTGACACGAATTGCGTTAGATACCTGTAAGCAATGGGCTGAGAAAAATGGCTGGCAAAACATGATAAATCGAGCTGCGGCGATGTGTTTGGGGCCTAAAAAGAAGGATGAGGAATATACGCCGGATAAAGTAGTTTTATCGACATTGCATGGTTCGAAGGGGCTAGAATGGAAAAAAGTCATTATTATGAGTTGCAATGCTGACCAGATCCCAAGCAAGAGATCAGTGGGGCAGGAAGCGATTGAAGAAGAGAGAAGACTTCTATTTGTAGGATTTACACGAGCAGAACAACAGCTGCATGTAATGTGGTACGGTGATCCGTCCTTCTTTTTAAGCGAATGCGCCGAAGAAAAATTGAAAGAGGCAGCGAATATGAGAATAGAATCAAATTTAACAGAAGAATTTTCCAATCAGTATTTACAATAATGACTCTATGTTGTATAAGAATATTGAGCTTTGTATTATCGCTCCCACATTTCAAGTAACTGACAAAAGTTACTTTGCGCATTAAGCGCGGATTCAGCCGTGAAAAGCGGCCAGCTTACTTAAGCTGCAAGGCACCACCGGCAAAATGTCACCTTTGTCGCTGGTGCCTTTCCTATGCCCGTAAAAAGGCAAACCGAATTTACCAAATCGTAACTAATTTAGCTCTTGATTGAGCTATTTTCGTTGCGTACTTCTAATGCCAGAAAGTATAAATCAGGCGGTTCATAGCTTACGGGAGATGAATGACAGGCTTTGCCTTTGTGTTGGAATATTCCATTATTCCTTCCTTCTTACTATATATAGGTGACCCCAAATGTCTAAAAGCAAAGCACGCAGTAAAGCCCTTCTTCTGGCCTTCGCCGATCTGATTCCGGATATGGACAAGGCAGTTAACAAGAAGTTATTGGAATCTCTGATTATTTACTCAGGGCATGATAATGACCTTATTGTTATTTTGAATGAAGACGGACCAACTATAATTGAACTGAACTCTTTAAAATCGGTTTCTATGCTGGCCCAAAAGCTTTCAGCTTTTTCAACTTATTATCATGTAGAAATGCAGCAAATTCATGTCAATCCAATTGACTTTGAGAAGGCTTATAAGCTACTCAAAGAAGCACCTGCAATTCCCATGTTTAAAACTTTAGCTGAACTGGATAAGTTTTTAAATGAAGAGTTTGAAAAGTATGGGTTGAACACATTCCTTGATGTGGATGACCTAGATTATTCACTCGATAAATCCAGAGAGTTAAAAAATGATCAGTTGATTGCCTGGGTTTCTGAAATTATTGTGAAGCGCGATAAATTAGCATTGCGTAATCGCTTTAATGAAGTGACAAAGGCACATTATGAAACTGTAGATGCATTGTATGCAGCCGTCCGTCCCTTAATGAAAGAATTAGGTTTTCCTGATGAACTCATGCTACATACCTTTAGTGAATTGAGCGTTTTCGATTCCAAAGGCTGGGACCATGCTATCAAATCTAAAATTGAATTTCTCACAAAACGAGAAGCGCAATATTTAGATGACAAAATGAAGGCAGAAAAACGGCAGTTAACAATTGATGAACTTTTGACTCAAGCCAATAGCGCTAAAACAGCTAAAGAACCAAGACCTTTTGGTCAGACGTTTTGTTTTGCTGTTCTTGGCATGATGTCATTGATGTTCATTGTAAATAAATTTATTTAATCCTGTTAAGGGGGAACCCTGACAGGGCTTCTCTTTGATTAAAATGAGGAGAGAAGAAATGTCACATCTTGAATATGTTAATGAAGTTAAAGTGTCCGGGATAGTTATCAGTGCAATGGAGAAAGAAATGACTGACGGTAACGTTGGGTTATTAATAAAGCTCAAAAACAGAATGAAGACTGAAATTAATGGTGAAATCGCTGAGAGAGAATTTTCTATTCAAATCAAAGTGTCACCAGAAATGTATTCAGGCTGTTTCACTGGTATAAATCAAGGTGATGAGTTAATGGTCTCCGGTTATCTTGTTGTGGATATTGTCACGTTGGAAGGGAGAGAGCACCCTCTTGACTACATGAGAGTCGTTGCAACAAGTAAGTTAGCTCACATACCTAAACCCCCCAAGGGTTTTGGGCAAAGTAGCTTTAGACAGATCTGACATTTAAACCACCCTAAAGGGGAGAAATCCCTTCATGGGAGATCTCCCTTTGGAGGCCCCATGAAACAAAAAATTAGCTCGACATCATTTATTGGTAAACAAATGGATTTTTTCTCTATATTCGATTTTGAAGAAGAGGAAAATGAAATAATACCCATAGTTGAGTCTCCGCTTGAATATATAAATAATGCAATAGCCCAAAAGCAAAGCATGCAATCAGAAGAAAAACATTCTGGCCCGGAACTGGTGCCTCATGTGTCGGATGATGTTGCATTGCTAGGTCATTGTTCCAAATTACTCAACAATCAAATTCTGCATGGAATTAGTTTTGCTTCTGAAACTGATTATCTCTTCACTTTAGAAGAATACAATGCAGAATTAGGTGGTCTGGTTATCGACTGGGCTCCTGAAGATGTATATCAGTTATACGTCGTCGCAATGGAAGAGTCGTTGGAAAACGTTAAATATCTTGTCTTTACAAAATCACTCTATACAACTGATGAATTCGGAAATATCAAAGTGAATCCGCTTCTTGAAGCAGAAACACGTTGGTATATGTCGCAGTCATTTGAGCTTACATGTGCCACTCATGGTATAGATGCTATTGAGTTTAGGTCAGAGCTTAAAAAAAGCTTGTATGAATACACGCACAGTTTTGAAAGTGAAAATGTTAAATTATCTCAATATCATCAGGATAAAGAGATTATTTTGCATGATTGTAAAGAAGATATGGGATGGGATATCTTTTTCGACCGTGACTATTTATTGGCAGAAAATAAACTGGCAGTAAAATGGACTGATCGGGATATAATGGATGTCTATTCTAAAGCATTTAAATCAACAATTAATTTGTTTGAAAAACTTGTCGTAAATAACAAGTTAACATTAAGGGATACATCAGGTTGGGTTATCGTAAACCCTACATTTGAGCGCCAGTTCGAATGGATTGAATCTGAAGTATTCGAAATTGTAGGGACTCATCTTGGTTACAACGTTGATGCTATCAGAAAACAGATGGTTACAGCGTGTAAGATGACCTTCAACTAATATGCCACTGGCAAACATCTGCCAGCGGGCGGTGTTTGCATTTTACCGGAGTTTTAAAAATGACTAACGCCGCAACTATATTAGAAACCGAAAATTCATTACTGGAAGAAAATATTGGTAATCTGTTACCCGCAAATGTTATATCTACAAAAGCATATGCGAATAAGGAACAATATTACCTGGTTAAGGCCAAAGATTTGTTTGGTATTCCTGAAATGTCCGAGGATATGATAGTTCCAGTATTTAAACGTTTATCTCCACATCGTGCAAACCTGAATAAGGATTATATACCGAATGCTCGTATACTTGAGCAAGTAGTACAATTGCTCGTAAGTAACGATATAGATTTAAGTGTATGCCTGAAAGGGGAGTCTGGTTCTGGTAAGACTGAAATGGCAATGTACATTAGCCATATGCTGAATTGGCCGCTAACCATAAAGCAAATCAACAGTAATATTCGTGCTGATGAACTTGAAGGTGAGCGTAGTCTCATTAACGGAAACACCAGTTTTGTGCCCAGCGAGCTTGTAACGGCGTTTCAGGAAGGCCACCTCATTCTTCTGGATGAAGTGGACAAGATTGACCCTGATACCGCCGCGAAGCTGCATATGCCTATAGAGCGTAAGCCCTGGTCACTAGCCGCCAACGGTGGCGAAGTGGTTAATGCCAATAAGTTTACGCGGTTTATGGGTACAGCAAACACAAACATGAGTGGGGGATCTCGTAAGTTCGTTTCATCACAGCGGCAGGATGCAGCGTTTATTAAACGCTTCCTGATTGTGGAGATGGAAAGGCCTTCAGAGGTTGCATTAACCAACGTTTTGCTTAAACGCTACAATAGCCTGCCTATGCTGGTAATTGAAAAATTCGTTTCGGTAGCCGTTGCAGTAAACAACATAGGAACTGAAGACAGTGTAATGGATATTCGTCAGCTTGTGGCATGGGTTGGAACGTCGATGACGTTAAAGACCATGTCCTTACTGGATACGTTTAAAATTGCTTTTGCGTCGGCTCTGCCTGCACATGCCAGTGGTATGGTGCTGGAAGCCATCGATTTAAAACTCGGTGACGATAAGAACCGTACAATGGAGTATTACACTGCAAAAAAGTAGTTATAGATGGGACGAGTTATCAGAAGGCTGAATGCCTTGTGACAGACTTTGCTCATCTTTCGTTTTACGGTTTTTTGAGTGCAGACGGGGATGAAACTTTCGCGATTGCACAGGAAGGAAATCAATATATAGGTCTTAAGCAGCACAATAATGACTATTCATTTATTTGTTATCAAGATTGTGACAAAGATATGGAAGCCATGATTAAGGGCCTTGAATCAAAAGGATTCATGTATCAAGGAAGTATTCAATCGACGTCTGTCGAGAGTGAATTTCCTGGAATTCTTTTAACAACACTTGAGAAGTAATAATCTTAACCCTATCGGGAAATCTTTCCCGACAGGGAGGTTTTCCCATTTTTTTAATCTGGAGAAAACCTATGACTTTCAATACTTCTAAACTTAATAAAGTTTCCGCTAAGCAAATCTGTGATAACTTTGTAAAAGCACATCCTGATTTGTTGGAAGGTGCTGTTATAACAAAAATCGAAATCAGTGGTTGTCAGGGCTCTCGGCGTACCGATAAAATCGAACTGTCCTATGGCGGCGATGATATAACGGACCAGAAGAGCGTGTCTAAAAGTGAAGTTCGCTGGATAGACATAAAGGCACTGAGTTTCAAAAGCACTATCACTAGTCGAATTTCAACACTCTGTTCACGGTTGTGTATCCGCTATAGCAATATGTGGATTTTGCCTGTCGAAAGAATGGAGGAGTTTCTGGAAGAGGCACAAGAAATTGAACGTGAATTTCAAGCCGGTATCCAGAATGTGGTTGATAACTATGACACTCATATTCAGGCTGAGAAAGATCGCAGTCCGTTGATGTCAGATTTAATCGACCAGTTGAAATTAACGAAAGATGATTTTATTAAATCATTCCGGTTTAATCTGGCGCATTTCATTCCGTTTTCACCGATTAGTGTGGAGGGGGATGAAACACAGGACTTTTATCAGGAACAACTGATAATCGATTTGGCCGATGAAGCTATGAAGGTTTATGCAAAAATCAGTAAAAATGATAATTTGCGTTCCAGCACGATTGACCGATTAAAACAGATGCAAGATAAAATCATTAGCTTTATGTTCATTCATAAAGAGGCGGTTGTTCTTGCAGAAGCTATCAAGCACGTCATGAATAATTTACCCAAAGGCGCCATTTCTTCTCCCCGTGATGTTGCGGTGTTAAAGCAATGGTTCTATTTCATGAGTGATGCGTCAATGCTGAAACGTATTATTTCTGGTGAGCAGAAAGTAACAGATTGGCTGGATTCCATTACCCGGTCATTCAATATTGATTCACAGGATAATACGGCTAACTCTCAGAATGCTTTTGAGGATGATGTTTTTTCTTCAGCAAATGTGTTCAGAGAAGATCCGCTTGAAGAAGTTGAGAAAAACGCAGTAACTGCACCTTTGTCTGCTGTTGTCCCTGAAGAAGATGTTTCCCTTCAGGCCAGTGGTAGTAATAGTGCTTTTAACAGCGAACTCGAACTGAACGGCTGGTGATTTAGTCTTGTAAAAATAACCCCAGATGGGTACTTCACCATCTGGGTGAGTACCCTTTATTAATTAAAGGTACTCAAATGAAATTTGATTTGAAATCTTCACCCCGCCATATTCAACGCCTGACGAATATAGCCAGCGTGATAAGCGGTATAAGTGGTCTTAATGTTGTAATAGACAATAAGGTACATACACCTTATTTCAACAGCGAAAAGAACGTTTGTGTATTACCTAATGGTGATTATAGCGATGAGAAATTCGTCAAGCTAATTGAAGGGTTTATATGTCATGAAGCTGGACACGGTCGCTATACAGAACATGAAGTATACCGTGAAGCTTTTGTTGGGGAACTGATTAATGCAGATGGCTTCATCAGTATAGATGATAAGCTGAACGCTGAATTTCAAACCCTTAAACAAAAGAAAATCGCATATGCCCGGGCTTACCGTCTACATGGACTTATTAATCTCTTTGATGATGTCCAGATGGAAGAGAAAACGGGTATTGACTATCAGGAGGCAAAAAAGCGCCTCGCGGTAAGTTATGCCTTGATGGTTGAAGCTGGGCGAATGACGGTTGATGTTTCTTCAAGCCCTCAAAACCCTGTTCAGTTTATTGAAATGTTCCTGCTTAATACATTGCGGGTTAACGTTCTCCAGCAAGAAGGGCATAAAGAAACGCTTGATCCATTTTTCGATTATGCAAAGAAAATCCTTGAGCCTGTAATTTTAGAAGTTGATGAGATTATTCATCAGGCTCTAAGTTGCAAAAGTACGCAAAATTGCGATTCTCTGGCGCGTAAAACCTTGGCTCTTTTAGAGCGTTTACGGGATGAAGCCAAAGAGAAACAGCAAGAAGAGGATCAGAATAAAGACCCGCAAAACGACACAGACAATTCATCTGGCTCTGAGAATGAACCTGATTCCGAAACCAATGGTGACAACCAGGGTGAAGGGGATGGAGATTCCGAAGAGCAAGACGATGATGCTGGTAATGGTAAAGCACCTATGGAAGATAATGAGCCGTCAGAGCAATCTAAAGGGGATGAAGAAAGTGCTGAGAGCGGTAACGGTGAACCTGATGGAGAGCCCGAAACCGATGAATCGGCTAACCCTGACTCGTATGATGCTGACGGAACTCCTTCCCAAATCGACAGTTCCAATGGAAATCCTTCCGATGGGGAAAGTAACTTTTCTCCTGAGCAGTGGAGTATCCTTGCCAAATTGCTGGATGATTTTCTTAACAGCGATGAGGAAAGTGAAGATTTTCATGAGGCTCTTGCAAATGAAATCTCCGTAATTGCTGCCAGTGTGTCGGATGAGGTTAAAGCTGAATTTGGTGCAAATGAGTGGGATCTTCCAGATTTGCTTATTGATCTGAATGTCTACAATGAAGCATTAAATATCAGTCAGACTCTTGGGGCAGACTTATCTGTTTTACAGCAGGTAAAAATGCGTGGTCAATTTAAAACCCGTGATAGAGGCTTGTCATTCGACATTAATCGATTGATCCAGTCTCCGATGGGTGTGAGGGATGTATTCCGGTCGCAAAGCGAATCTAAAAACCGGGGCCACGTCGGCTTGGTTATTGTTCGTGATATTTCAGGTTCTATGATTCTGGATCACCGTTATATCCACGCAATTAAGACTGACCTTGCATTAACTTTGGCGATTGAAGCTAATTCAAAAATGCACGTTGCTAATGTGATTTATCCGTTTGTCGACAAAGACTTTGAAGTTATCAAAACGTTTGATGAAAACGCGGAAGAGACGCTTTCAAAATTTTCACTCGGCTGTAAAGGGAATAATACCCCAACGGGTTCCGCCTTAATGGCTGCTGTAGAATTGTTACTTGAAAGCCAGTTTGACAGGAAAATTGTTTTCCTTATTACTGATGGTTATCCGACAGAGTCTGATTACACCATTAGTGATGTTCTTACGGTAGCTGAAAGTAACGGTATTGAAATCGCTGGTGTAGGCATTAAAACTGATGAGTTAATTGGTTTTGATGAGGGCACCTTCGTAAATGTTGATGATATTTCTTTACTGCCGAATGTGGTCAGTAAATTAGTACATCAAATTCTATCTAATTAACTCTACCCAATCGGGGCAAAATGACGCCCGGTTGGGTCGTTTTGCTCCCTGAAGGATTAAGGAGCAATATATGACTCAGATAAAGACTTACCGTGTCGAGTATGAAAAAGTCGGGATGATGCATCGTGTCCGTATTTTTGGTCGCATGGGTGAAGTTGTCAAAAGTGAATTGCCAAAAGAAGTAATTCTCCGGGATGTATCTATACCGGAGGGTAATGTAAAAATGGCAACATCAATGGTTGATGGTTTTATCCAGCGTCTTGAAAATAATGGCTTCAAGTCTGAAGCGTAATTGTTAAGGGCCATTATGGCCCTTATTCTTAGATTCTGCGTTGTGGGTTTCTCCCTGTTTTCTGCATCGCAGAGGGCATTGAGAAACCCACAATGCCAGATAAGAGAGAACAAAATGACTTATGCATCACCGGCTGTTAAGCGTACACCACATGAAGTATCTGAGCACTTTATTAAAATGGTTCACGCTCGTGTTGCGGAAGCCTCTGGCTGGCGCTATGTATTCGATAGAATACCGGCATTTAAAGATGCTTGTGATAAAGCACCTAGCCAGGTTCCTTGCCCCTTCACCGGGGACGGGAAATCAAAGTTCCGTTTCCGAAAAAAAGACCTCTATACCGGTTGTGCTATTCACAATGATTTCCCTGTGAATGCATTTTGTGACGGTATTGATGTGCTGGCAGAGTATTACAAGTTGAGCAAAACCCAGACTTGTAAGAAGATCTTGACTGATTTCTTTGGTATGGATCTGTACGCTCCGTTAACTGATGCGGATCTCGAAAGTGAACGGCGTTATAAATCAACAGTTCGTGCAACCGAAACGCTTGATAGCGATGAAGTTGAAAAACGGCTGCGTAAACTTGAAGTGTTATATCACTATACAGGTGAAATCAAGCCAGGGAGTCCTGTGGGCATGTATCTCCGAAATCGTGGTCTTAAACGAATTCTGAGTAATCTGCCTAAGGATCTTGGTCTGAACAACCGACTTTACTATATGGATAAGTCACTAGAGAAACCGTCAACTTACCCGGGAATGATCGCAATTTATCGTGATACACGGGGACGTCCTCTGACAATCCATAGAACGTTCGTAGAGAAAAATGGTGATAAGGCTCGGGTAGAGAATCCGAAACTGATGATGAAACCGCCTGCCGATATGACCGGCGGCTCAATTCAGCTGTACGACCCACACTACAACTCAGGTACCCGTACCTGGACGTTAGGTGTGGCTGAAGGCATAGAAAACGCGCTGTCAGTAACTGAAGCGACTTCAACACCGTGTTGGGCTGCGAGCTCTGCCTGGTGTCTTGAAAACGTTGAAGTGCCGGATAGTCTACTGCCTCCTCCGGATGTGAAAGAAATACAGTTTTACGTCTGGGCGGATAAGGATGTTGTGAATTCAAGAGGCGCTTGCCCGGGTATGGAGTCAGCAATACGACTTCAGGCCCGAATGGAAGAGTTTTTTGCAAAGCGATATCCCACTTCAGAGCTGACAATTAAAGTCTTTGAACCAGATTTCGATATTCCTGAAGGGACGAAAGGAATCGACTGGAACGAAGTATTGAAATTAACAGGACCTGATGGCTTCCCAGTAAAATGGGCTCCTGAATGTCTTGCTCAGCTTTAAACCCGATAACTCCCCCGCCTTTTTAGGTCGGGGGGGGTTATCTCTTTAGTGTTTAATTTCATAAATACTAAACAGATAATTAGATTTCCTTCGTGAAAATCACCTGTTATTCAGGTTTTTTTTACGGCTGAGATGCTTGCTCAGTTAAATAAATGTGCGGTACATCTGGCTACGGTCGGTTGTATGACGTGGTATATCCATATAACTCAAAACCCCTGACGGGAGTATTACCGTTAGGGTGATGCTCATCGTTTAATATAAGAGAGCATTGTTATGAAAACTGAAAATCAAGACTTATTTAATAAGTTTGCTGCTGTGATTTCATCTCGTATCGTTGAGCAACCATCATCATGCTATTATCTTCATGATAGTGAAGTTGACCTTACGATTTTAAAACACAGCATAATAGATAAGGACAAAAACCTGTTGTATGTAATTCGCCCTTCAGGTACATGTTTGTTACGCTGTGATAAATATTTTTTTCCGAATTACTATCTTACTTGTCGTGGAGATTATAAAGCATTCATTTATGTGCATTTTAATCTTGCTACAGGAAAAGCGGAAGATATCACGTGGCAACAAGCTTTAGAAGTTTTGTCCAAACCGGGAAGGCCCCCATTGAGAGGTTCTCTTGGAAGATTTGATTATTTAAAACTTGTGGTTGATGATCTTCGTACCCGTGGTTATGCCGATTTTCTACCGGCATATAATCTGGATGGACTTCGTCATTTTGCAGTAAAGGATGAGCGACCATCTCTTGTCAGTTATATCGACAATGTCATGGCTCTTTGCGCATAAACATATCACATATTTTAACTACATCCCTGATGGCCAATCCCATCGGGGGGGCCCTCAGCATTTAACCTGGAGGCCTTATGAAATTAGCTACAGATCTTGTCAATGCAGTTCTGATAAAGGATGGTGTTGTACCGGTTTCCATTACTGAGATGCCTGTACAGTCTCTTGTAAATCCTTTGACACAAGTGCATCTCAGCCTGTACCTGAAAACAACGCATTTATCGCGGTTCGTCCCTGACTATGTCGAGACTCTGAAAGATTGTCCGGTATCGTATGATATCGGCCTTGAACTTCAGCAGTGTATCAGCAGTGCTGAATTGCTCTGCGAAGACATGGAATCGCTTGAATTTATCTCTGTATGGATAGAACTCTATACGTGTAATTCAAAGCAACAACGGTTTGAGGAAAGTAACTTTTCTCTTCGTTCCGAAGATATCGAGCTGGCTAAGATGCTAGCTTGTTCCCATGATCTCTTGATTAGCCAGGCTGCTTGTTTCTGGCTTTTATATTTTGATGACTTCATGAGATATGTGCGTAATAGACTCTGTACTTTACTCAGAGAAGTTTTAATACTGATTGCCGGACTGCGGAATGCATTCTTGCACCGTAATGAAGATCAGTTAATTAAGAGAGTGAAGTACGGGAATGAAATGCTGGAGGTAACTCTTAAAGCTATTGCACTATGTTCAATGGACCGGTATCTGAAATCATTTACCTCTTTACGAACAGAAGCGGCAGCTTCGGGTTTTATCAAATGTGTTAAGTCTTATATCAGTACAGGGTGGAGACATGGTTATATAGTCTGTCACTATTATCGAAATGGACAGTCTCTTGGTAAGTCATTACCACTTTTTATAAGTGAGACGTCTGAATACAGTATACAGAAACGAGTAAATCGTCTTATATCTTCCACGATATCAGGGCGAAATAAAGATTTAGGTCTTTCTGATTTCTGATTAACACTACCCATCTGGGGATTACTCCCCTGATGGGCGTAATCCCTTTTTATAACGAGAGGATTACATGAAAATTATCGAGAAAATCATTAATGCATTTCTGATGTCACGCAATCACGCTGTGAAGGTCAGCAATGTTATCTGCTTAACTGGTTGTGACGGTAAATTTACTGGTATACGTTGTGACGCCGATGTTTCATTTGATTTTCTTCATTCGTATGCTAACGCATACAGTTCAATATTTTTAGATATCCCGTTCCCTGGGTTCGAAGACCAGAACATTACGGATTGTGTTAAACGTCAGTTAGATGTAGTGAAAAATAAACAGAATCGGTCTTTCTTTATTGACCATATTAGATTCCCGGTTACTGTCAAGGAAGGATTCACTCTACAGCGCGGTGGTAGTTACGACGTGACTGATAGTGAATATAACAAGCAACGATTGCTGCATTTAACTCGACATGGACGTTTTGGTGAAGACTATCTCACGTACAAAGAAGGACTGAGTCCCTTCTTTTCATTTGTGAATGTAGAATTACATGAAACTATGAAGGAAGGTATTCGTTTAGCACTTGATGTTTTAAATAAGATAACAACTGACCAACCTGACCGTCTTATAAAGGACTTTAAATATCATGACTGTTACAATAGTTATAATGTTCAAATATTTTGTAAGGGGTTGCCAGTTGATATTCTGGAAACGATGATCGCACCTGACTTTTTGTCATCTGACATGTCTGGTAGTCGTCAGATCATCAAAAATGCACGCCGCTATCTTAAAGGCTTTGCCCACAGTAATCGTGTTTACATGAAGTACGGTTGGCGCTTAGCGGATATCGACACGTCTGATTATGCTAAAGTCATGTCAGATAAAGAAATGCATGCCAGAGATGATCTTAAAATGTTTTGCGGTGTCTTTGTTAAAGAGTGCTTCGCATCCGGAAAAGATGAATACGAAGCCTACCTTCAAGAAAGACAACACGCTATTCGTTACGGGTATTAAAACTTATTTTCAACTTATCTAATCCCTGAGGGAACTCTTCCCTTGGGGAGAATTCCCTCTTAACCGAGGGCAATAAAATGAAAGCTATTTATAAATTAATTGAAGCGATGCTGGTGAAGATGGGTTTTGAAGGTGCTGCGATCCAAAGTGTCAATCTGGAAACCGGAGTCATTCAGAGTCTTGTTGTGAAGGTTGATATTCCAGTCCGGACTTTAAAACCGCATTTAATGCGTTATCTGCGCGACTGGGAGCCTTTATGGGGCCCTGACGTGGATAACCATCCTGTTGCACAATATTGCTCAGGAGCTGCGTTGTTGAAGGCTGGGCCGGTCACTCTTGAAACCTTGCAGTTTGAGGTTTCAGTGTCAGCAGCTCACCTGCGTCTTGTTGATGTTGAGCCAGACTGGCTGAATGAAGGTGTGAACCGTGAAAAACTGGACTATGTCTATTATCGTTCCAGCAATGCAGACAAGGATTTAATCCTTGGTATGGTTGAAAACGGTCACAATTTCATCAGCCATCTTCATGGCCAGTTACGGTCACGCTTATCTCAGGTTCTTCCGCTTATTTTCGCAGTTACAGAAAAGGTTGCGGAAAGTTCAGTTCCACAAGTGTTAACCAGGTTCTTCAGTGTTGACCATCAAATCAATACTCAGATAGTAGTTGAACCGGTACCCGTTTCAGTTGCAGACCAGATAATTTCTGCCAACTGGGATGTGAGTAGTATTTCTGGGGCTGACAAGTTCCTGAACCATGTTAATCGTTACCTGTCGGGTAGGGTGATGAAGCGGCGCATTTACGCTGTTATTGAATCTTGCAACGATGGCCCTTTAACTCTCGACGCGAATCTAGGTTGCTTTACTTCACCTCTTCTCGTCACTGAGTACAAAATGGTTCAATCGCATTCTTCATCGCTGTACAGAAAGGCTATAAATAACTCGCTTAAGCAAATCAATTCGTATGCTCCAGAGCATTCGGATGATCTGCTTTACATGTAATTAATAAATAACCCTAAGGGAAGCTCAATCCCTTTAGGGGATGCTTCCTTTATTCTTTCAAGAGGAAGTAGATATGTTTAATGAAAACGATGATATAAATTTTGTTAGCGCCATGCTTAAAAAACAACTTGGTCTGACAGTAATTCAACAGGATATTAAACTGTTTGATAAGTCTAATTTCTTTGAACAACTCTCATTCAAAGCAGAAGTGGCGACTGATGATTTGTTATTCTATCTTGATTCATATATCGAAGAGTTGATAAAACATAAAGCGCCGTATTCTGAAACCGAAGTTCTCCGGAATAAAATCAAATACCTTTTTAAAGTATATGAAAAGTCTGGGTTTCAGAAAATAACAATTCGTGGTTATCATAATGCGCATAGCACTATGAAATTTTTCGATATAGCAACATCAATATTGGCGGCCTCAGAATCGTTGCCTGAATATGATGAATTTCAGAAAGGTCTCAGAAAGGAAATTTATCAGAATAGAATGAGTGTTGACGGGAAAGTTCTTATTGCCCGGTATGCACTGAAGCAATTTTTCCATTCTGATTTTGGCGACTTTATCTATGAGTTTGAGAAAAAAATAACAGAGTGTCTATTTAATTCTCTTCAGGTTATCAAGTCTGTTAAAAATTCATTTCATAGTTTAGGTCAATATCAATATCACCGTCGTGTAAATCATGAACTGATGTTGCATCTTGAGCTGAACACTGATGAATACCCGGCTTGCATGCCTGATCTTTACATTGGTTTCAATGAGTCTGAAGGCACGACGGGGGCGTATTGCGATGATGAAAAACTCATTCGTCTTTATACCTGCGTAAGTTCCGGACACGATGTGCCGGTTATGATGAACGTTCGTTTCACTGGCAGTGATGGGAGTGTTAAGTGTGAATCCTCGCACGGAACCTTCTCTTCTGTGGGACCTTGTGGCCGAGTACAAATCTGTGACAGAGCAGCGTTGATCCATGAAGCGATTGAAGAGTTTCGGGACGGTGTTTAACCGGTCCTCATTCTCACCTCATCGTAAAAAGTAACTTTGTTCGACTAAATGATTGCGTTCACTTTCCTGTTTAACTGGCAGGATAGAATGATTTAGAAAAACATATTTTTATCCACCCACTGGGGAAGTTGCTCCCCTATGGGGCACTTCCTTTCAATTTTCCTGAGGAAGTGAAAATGACTAATTATACTGATAATCAAAACTACGTTCGTGCAGTACTGGCAGACATTGGCATTGATTTTGATGAGACAGAGATTCATATCAATGTCTCTCACTGCCAGGGCGACGAGGTTTCTTTTTCTTGCAGTATATCAGCCAGTGAATTAAGACAGTCTGTGGACCATTATGCGGAAACGCTTAATGCTACTCAACTGGATGGACTGGATGCTAATACCCTCAAGAAGCGCCTGGTTTACTTCCTTGAGGTCTTCGACCAAGTTTCCGGTCAGTATCTGGATATCTCTGGTAAACACTACGCGACTAGCCGCTTTGAATACGATGATGTCTGTTGTGATATCCTAAGTCTTTCTGCGGATAGCACACAACCTGGTGGCTATGATCGTGAAGAATACAAAAAACTGATGGAAGTTGATGGACAGGTTTTAATCGCCCGTTTTGCACTGGAACAATTCTGGAATACGCATTTTATTGGGCTTATCAACTATGTATCAGATGAAATAACATCCGGTCTTCATGATGCTTATCGCACTTTCAGTGATATAAGCATGGCCGCTTATACATTTAGTGAGTATTCATATTCACGTCGAATTACCGACGAACTGAGTCTGCATATTTCACTTCAAGAGGACGATTTCGACGATCAATTAACCGATTGTTATATGGATGAAACAACGCTGCCGTCCGGCAAAGTAGTTTTACGTCGTAATAATGAATCGATTATTGATATTTATGAAAGTTATGCTGCAAAATCTTACTTTCATATGGTTGCTCATGTTCGAGTCCTTGATCAAGATGGTGAAGTCGTTAATGAACTTTACCAAGGGGTGAATGTATCTGAATTGACTGGTGGCCGGGTTAAAATCCATGACCGTCAGGATCTAATTTATGAAGTATTCTCCACATTACGTAAACTCATCCCCGCTACAGAGGTTAAAGTCTCCGTTGCGGCATGAGTGCTGAAGATAGTTTTATATCTTCAGTTTTTTATACTCCCAAGAAGGCACGGTTATCCGTGCCTTTTTTTATTCCTCAAATCTGTTCTTTAATCCGCTATATTTCAACGTACTCATTGACCGATATGATTAACTGCATTGCTCTCCGGTCACAGCTCTTCATAAACCATCCGTTACCTTCCGCATCAACTCCAATCCAAAATTACACTCTTTCTGCTGCTTCCTTTCCTGCTCCGGTTAGTTTCAATTTTTTGACACGTGTTTCCGTTTCCGGCCGCAATCAGTCTACATGCTGGAGACTGCATAAATAAAATTTACTTACTTTGTTTTAGTTTCGCGAAAATAGGTCTCTTATCCGAAAAATGGAACGATAGAGATTTGTATACTGTTTAAAACAAAGGAGTGACTATGCCTGCCACCATAAGTCTGAGCAATATCCCTGTGAACTCGGTCTTTTCCCACGACCAAAGCCAGTTCTCTTATCGGCATGTTGATTTCAGTATTGAGTTGCTGCTTTCTTCGGGAAGTGACTCACAGCTGGAGTATCTTTTTCTCAAACCGGCAGCTGAAGTAAAGGCCGATCTACAGCGTCGTTTAGGCCGTGGGGAACTCTTTGTGAC
Source organism: Citrobacter sp. Marseille-Q5395 (assembly GCF_947057495.1). Classification (NCBI taxonomy): domain Bacteria; kingdom Pseudomonadati; phylum Pseudomonadota; class Gammaproteobacteria; order Enterobacterales; family Enterobacteriaceae; genus Citrobacter; species Citrobacter sp. Marseille-Q5395. The sequence continues at coordinate 39,306 of NZ_CAMSEL010000013.1, forward strand.
AACAGACAGTTGCGACAATTTTAGCGAAGTCTATGGCTGTATGGGACACGATTGCTGAGGGCTTTATAAAGGCAGGCGTCCGATTTTATAACAATACGAGACACAAGCACCTAATGATGACTGAATCGTTCTATGACTGGGTTGTGTACTGCATCACGGGCGTAATAATGGCGTCGGCGCTCCTCGAAGGAAAAAGAACCCGTTTCCCGGCTGCATTTTTTTACGGAAGCATTGTGCTTCTGGTTGTTTTGATTGTGGCCGGTGGCCTGAACTGGTGGTTTTACCGGTCAAAATTCGGCTCAGTCGTCGTTATTTTTGCTGCTACAACACTGTTAATGACCCGATTCAGGATGGTCATTTATGCGCTCAGGTTTCGGTCGCTGGTTGCAGGTCTGCAATCACACGTTAACAAGGGGTTCAGGATAATCCTCGTTTTACCCGAAAATGAGGACGAGAAGATCGTATTAATGAGCATGTTGTCTAAAAAAATACCCGCAGGCGCGTTGTTTTATACCCAAACTGCTCTGGGTCCATATTCAGGGGATCTACTGCATGCATTGGGACAAAAGCATCTTATGGGCGAAGGTTACCTGCTTCTCTGTGAGCAACAACTTCCTGCCCGAACCTGGCTAAGCACTGTGGAAAACGGTGAACCAGAGACGTCTCTTGCAGTCAATTTTCATTCGATCCCTGATATGGAGTGATACCCCTATGTACAATACCGATTCACAGACCGTACCAGCTGACACCCTGTGTGAAAGCAGTTCTCAGGTGAAAATTCAGTTAAGTCGAAGTGCCTCCCGGGCGCTGACGACGGCGAAAGAAATTCTTGAAACCCGGGGACTGGAATCTGTATCAACTGAAGATCTCGTTCGGGCATGCCTCGAAGAAAATCATCCTCTCGATCTGGCCAGCATCTATCTTGAGCATCGACTAAAACAGAAGGGGACCAGCATCTGCGAATTTTAGCGTTTTGCAACCTATTGGGGAAAATCCGGAATGTGTTTAAATAGCTGTAAATAAAGCAATCTACAGGTAAATCATGAAAAGCAATCTTCATCCTTTTGGAGCGTCTGGCACGAAACGAGTACTCAAAACGGACATTGCGTTGTCGCTGCTCTGTTGGATGTTTACCAGTCCCTTTAGCAACTGGACCGAAAAATATTTTACCGGCACAGAGGTGCCTGAAGCACCGATGCCCGAGTTGGGTCAGGCACCTGAGGCTATCTTTCGATTTGTGCTTAATGATGATGGTTTTGATGTTGGTTATGACGCTGTGGGTATGGATCTCTGCTGTTTCTCTATCCCACTATCTGCAATGCCAACAGTAAATCTCGACGAAGAAGAGACGTTATCCAGGCTGACTGGCGAAATGATCCACGGCGTACTGCTTTCTCTGCCTGAGTACCTTGAGATGCCAGACAGGCTTGTCTATCAGCTAAATGATGAGGTAATGGCGTTCAATTCACACTGTGGCAACGGAATTCTCCATGGATGGACGTCAGCGCAAGAGCTGTGGCGAAACGAGATCTTGCCACGCACACCTATTTTGATGCAGCACACCTCAGTCATTCACTGAGTTCCGGGGGCTCTGGATGAAAAAGCGACTTTACCTGTTGGAATGGAAACTTTGTGAGACACGAGCCTGGTTAGGATGGATGGTTTTTTGGTTGATCATCAGTTTTATGCTGTTATCTGCGATGTTGATGACAGGGCATTTGCTAAACAAGTTTGTCCTAGCGCCCGTCTGGCTGTTTATCTGGTGCTCTCCCTGGTTATGCTTCTTGTTGAAGGTACGCGTGACCGAGATTGATAAAGGGCTGGTGAATACCCTTCAGCTCGGAGGTTTACCGGTTTGTCGGTGGAGCCGTCCTGTAGTTCCCGGCATTTGGTCTGTTGATCGAATGAACGGCCGCTACAGGCTGAACCGTATTGGCACGGATGGCCTAACGGTACATTATCCGTGGCGCTTGCATTATCAGCCTTTGTTCCTGACTCCGGATAACCAGATTTCTGATATTAACGGGGGTAAACATGAATGAAAAATATGACGCTGTAGTGAGTGCAGCTACCTCCTGTCTGTTGTATGTCCGTGAAAACGGAAGGTCAGGCCTCGGGGAATGCCCGGTGGCGTATTCGAATGAACTCATCAACAGATGGCTTAGTTCGGCTGAACGTCGTAATTTGCATTCTCGTCAGTGTTTGCGTTCGATCCGAACCATTCTGAAGCAAGCCAGAAAGTGTCGTCAGCCTGATTTTAAGAGCGTGATGCATTTGCTGGTGGAAGGTAATGGCGTTATCCCGGATGTTACAGTATCGGATTTGGGTAATGTGCAGAGTATACGAAATGAACTTATTGGACTGGGCTGGTGGGTGAAGTTCGGTGTACCGCTGGACTGGCAGCGTATCAATCTGCAACACAGGCCTGTCAGTTTTGGCCTTTTGTCCGACCTTAATCGTTGTTTCAGGCATGACGGCCAGCAGGCTGAACCTCTGCCCCTTTATACAACAGGCAATTCCGATGAACTGCGGAAGGTGTTGGAAAAGTACAGCTACCGGCTGCGTATCGCATCTTCAGAAGTGGTTGAGGATGTAACGGTGTTGCGCTGTTTTATTGAAACCGGAGTGATGAATGTCCAGTGAAAATTTACCTTTCTACCGTGATCGGATTCTGGAGCGAATTGAACAGCTCAGAGCCTTTCTGAATAACCATCAGCCGGTGATGGCGGAACTGATGACTGTGGGGGCCGTCACGCGCCACGAAGAGCGGCTGAAAGAGGTTACCCCAATTGAGGTGAGTACTATTTCTGATGCCTCTGTAGATGACATTATCCGTGTATTTCAGGATTTTTGTATCGATGACATCGATGTACTCAGCAGGAATTCAACGAAAGTAACGACCAAATATCCGGGGCTGATTATTGTTCCTGAGGGTGCCGAACTGCTGAGCAGAATTATTCGCGATATCAACGACGCCAAAACTGACTTTGCCTCAGCTATGAAAAGGGTAAATGATGAGAAACACATCCGCTTTGAGGAAGTTCACCGTAAACTTCCCGGCCTTGTGACAGTGGCGTCTACTCGCAAAATTATGTTTGTGGAGGCACGGCTTAAAAAAGTTACTTTTTGCTGGCGACTAAACCGGAACCAGGTAAAAACCAACGCCAGTGAGCTCATCGCGATGCTGGATAAGCGTCGTACGGCAGCGGTCAAATCGCCAGCGACCACTGACCTGACAGTGGTTGCGAACATCGATAGGGCGAAGGCATTACTTGAAAGAAAGGTCCTACAAGACGGGGATGCGTTACGTCTTTGTCGGACCAATACCTTCCCGGTTCCGATCGCGCATCTGTTCTCATACCGTCCTGAAGGCACGGAGCGTGGAAGTAGCAAATACGCCGAGACGGATTACAAGGTGGTGAAAGCCTCACTGCCCATTTTCGCTGTTGGACAAAAGCCAGCATTTAAAGGTCTTCAGAACTGGGTGCCTGCGTCGGATGACGCACCGTCAAATGCACGAAGGATCAACCATAGCTACACGGAGCTTGTACCCGGTGCGGATCTTGGCATTTTCATTATGAGTAAGGTCTGAGGAGAAAAGCATGCAATGGATCTCCACTACCAGCCAGAAGCTCGATGAGAGACTTTATCGTGTCTGTGTCTGGGTGAAAAAATACCACGAGGACGCTATTAACCGTGTTGTATTGACGGTGGATCTCAGTAAAGCCCGACATGACCCGGGAGAGGATAAGGTACGGTCCGAGTTACTGTGTGGCCATTACTTTCTCATGAGGAAGGAAAACAATGCGAAATCGGCGCCAGCGGATCAAAACTTTGAATTTTTACCTGACGGCCGCAACCTGAGCTGGCAGACGTCGACCCCGGGGCTTCAGCAGCTTCTGCTGAACAATAATGTACCGGAGTCCCTCAGGACCCTGGCTGATTATATTCACATGCGTCTGACCAAACTGACAATGGTCCCGATGTCGGGAACCATAATGAAAGCTGCACAGGAAGACAGTATCAGCTGGGTGAAAGTGGATCTGCGATATTTCTGGCAGTATGAACTGGTTGATTCCCATCTGGGACCTGTCCAGGTGTCTCATAAGGCGCTTGTGCGTTTTGGCCGTCTGGCTAAACACGATGAAAATGCCAGCGCTATTCGTATGCTTCGCCAGCGGTTGTCATCACCATTTATTCAGGAATATGAGATGCCTGAGGAGGAGCTGAAGCGTAAGCAACAGATCATGAATACCGCCGATGTGAAAATGCTTTTTCATGCTCATTATCCGGGGCAGAAATTGCTGTTGGCCCGGTATGCCAATGGCTGGGTGCTGGTGGATTGTTTCCTGTTCCACCATATCAAACCCAAAAAGAAGGCGAAAAACAAAACCAAAGCAGGCAAATCAGAAACACAAAATATAAAAACGACGGGGAGTGAGGATCATGGAACTGGGCATTATGGTGTGCATCGTGTTGTTACTCTCACTGGCAGCGGTGTGGATCAGTAACAAGGCGGTGGGATTACTGGAAATCCATTATTTTAAGCGACCGCTGAGCATGGAATATGCGGCGTGGCTGAGGGTGATGTGTGCCGGTTTGTTGTTTATTTTTATCCAGATGGCCCCGGCATTCACGTTTCTGTATACGCTTAAGCTGGTGGCACTGTTAAACTTGGGTGTGCAAACTATGAAGCTTAACGGCGTTTATAAAATGAAACGCACAGGTATGCTGCCGCCGAAAGACGCCCTTCAGGATCTGAACCGGTTTAATCCTTTCCGTAAGAAATAACCCTCAGCAGCGCCCGCATGGGCGCTACTCATCCAGCGCTCCGCGCATGAATTGCGTCATCGCTTTTTTACCAGCTTCAATGTTACGGATATAGCGTGAAACCATCTCCGCGTTGCTCCAGTTACCCATCTCCATGATCTGCAAGAGCGTATACCCGGCATGAGCAAGTTCGATGGCACCGCCTACGCGGACGCTGTGACCGGTCCAGCATCGGGTGCCCGTTTCCTGCGGATGAAGCTCTTCCCAAAGCGCTTCAAAGGCCCGGAGTAGCGTGTTCTTACTAAGCATACCCTCATCCTCGACGGGAATGGGTTCGCCATTTCCCCCGAGCGGGGTTCGGGTAGGCAGATAGGGCATGTTATGGTTTCTCAGCAGCGCATTGATTTCGTTACCCTGGCTTCGTAAACCCCATTCAGGTGGCATATATCCGTTATCCTGAAAGTTAACGGCCTGAAAGAGATAGTCCTTCGGATGGCTGTATTGATCCCTTCCGACCATACCCATCAGCCTTCTCAGTGTGGCTGTGAGGTTAGGGGTCAGATGATAGGTGAGCAGGGTACTGACAGTGGATTTTGTCCGGTATACCGTCAAGGTAAAGCTGCCGGTCTTTTCATCCAGCACAAGGTCTTCCATCCGAATTCGCCTGATCTCCGCTGAGCGAAGCAGTGTTTCAAACCCTGTCCAAATTAGGCAAAGGTCGCGGAGTTTGCGCACCGACTGCGTCGTACTGTGTGCTTTAATCAATGCCTTTAGATCCGTCACCATGAATGGCGTAGCCTGGCGGGTAACTTTCTGCTTTCGGGCTTCAGCCTGTTCGAGGGCCGCAAGAATATAACCCACTTCAGATGTGATGATCCCAGGCTGATCGAGTGCTTTCCTTTGGATACTGTTCAGGGCATGCAGGCACCCTTTAATACTGCTTCGTGACAGTGACTTCTGAAGATGGTCTAAATAGGCCAGCAGTGGAGTTTCAGTCACCGGGAGAGAGCTGGCGGGCCAATCTTCGTTCACCTCCTTTCCTGCATTTGCCTGATACCACTCATTCCAGGAACGCAGCCAATGGAGATACGTCTTAGCCGTATGGTATTTCAGGTGAGAAAAATAGCGGATGAGGCGCATCAGTTGCTTGTCATTAACTTTAACCGTAGACAATTGTTGATGGAGATCGTTGTCTGCAAACCGTCTGGTTACTGGCTGGCTATTCATTGTGTCCACCTGAATACACTGTTTTTATTTACAGCCATTTTAGCATTGCGGTACCTGCTTATGAACAGGTTCCGGGCAACAAAAAAGTGCCGGTGTCAATTCTTTCGCGCAAATCAAGAAGGACTTGAAACCGTATATGGGACAGTAGGTTAGCTCCTTTCGGGGCCGCTTAGAAGAAGAGCGGCGTTGTCGGCTAGGAGCGACATAGGAGCGTTGGGAGAGAAAGCCGCATCGCACTGTGTAGTGCTGGATTGCCGAGGAACGGCGGGCCTGTCGCATCATCATAGCCCAACAGGCTCGGCGGCATCCAGAATGAAGAACGCGCAGCCTGGGCTGCGCGTTCGATGGATGCCGTTGAATAGCATGCGGTGCAATCATGGCGGCTTCGGTGGTGTGCTGCGGGTCGCCGTGCCCTTCCTGAATCCTCGATCCCCCGCCATGAACGCTTCCAGCATATGCGGGATCAGCGTCGCCGCATCAACGGCCTCGCCATACGCCTGCGCGTGTAGCGCGGCGTAGCGGTCGAGGTCGACTTTCAAGCTGGTCGGGCAAACGAAAGTCAGCTTGGTGCTCTCGGTCTTCGGCAGCGGGCCGAGCCGCAGCTTCTTGGTCGTGCTCATCGTGAAGTCCCCCGGTTGAAGAACAGCGGCTGGTACGGCCGCAGCACCAGATCCCGGTTGACGATGATGCGAACCGGCAGGCCCGGCCGTTGCGTTAAGGTCGGCTGGATGTTGAGGTTGCGCCGGGTCATCTCCTGGCCGACCTGATTGATGCTGTCCTGCGCGCTGTCGCGCCCAGCGATGATGACGCGATCACCATCCTGCCGGTTCTCCGGCGCGGCCAGCTCGGCACCGACGCCCAGCAGCGTGGTGAGTGCCGCACCGGCAAAGATGCGGCCCCAGTGGTAGTCCACATCGTCCTCCAGCCCGGCATAGCCGGCTGGGTCGGTGCCGGCCAGGTTGTCGAGCGTGAGCGAAGACGTGTCCGGCAGGATGATCCGGTTCCAGACGACTTGAACGCGGCTCTGCCCGTAGCTGACCTGGCTGTTGTATTTGCCCAGGATGCGCGAACCCTGCGGAATCAGCAGGAAGCGCCCGGTGGCTGTGTCATAGACCGGCTCCGTCACCGTGGCGATCACGTCGCCGGGCAAGTCCGACTTGATGCCCGTCACCAAGGCACCTGCGACCACTGTTCCGGCCATAACCTGATACGGCGAAATTGGCAGAGTCAGATTGCCGGAATTACGGGTTTCAGTGGGGCCAGCTTTCATGAAAGCCTCTTTCTGGTCTTGCCGGTTTTGCACCGCTGTCGGGTCAGCAGGTTGGGCCGCCGTGGAGGCCGGCCCGGCCGCCAGCGGGTCAAACGCCGCATTGGCGGCGAAGCCCGGCGCAGCGGCCACCTGTGTCTGCGCTACCGGCGCCGCATTCTGCCCACCCGAGCGGAAGAACACGGACGAGGCCGCGGCCGCCTCGGCTTCTTTTCGCAGGGCATCGTTCGGGTCGTGACCGGGGGCCGCGTAGGCAGCCGTCGCCGGTTGCTGCGACTTCACGATAGCCGGGCCAAGATCGCCCGGCAGCGGTGGCCCTAGTTCGGGAACGGCAGGCAGCAACGCCGGCGGCAGCTTGGAATAGTCCGTCGGCAGCGCATCCAGTCCTTCCGACTTTGACACGCGATCGACGTTGTAAAGCTCGGTCTGCTCGCCTGTGCTGCGTCGATGAGGTTGCAGCGACCACATCAGCGCGCCGAGCACGGCGACCGCTAGGACGCCGGCAAGGATGGCCAGCGAGCGCCGGTTCAGGCGTGTGACTGGACGCGGCTGGGCGCGCAGCGCCACTGCCTCCGGCGCCACCTTGTCCGCCTGCGGCGCGGCAAGGTCGGGAGTGTCATCCTGGCTCATGGTCAGTTCCTCCGTGCAACACCATCGGTGCGCTCGATCCGCACCACGTCGCCGCCATCGCCGCCCAGCCGCAGTTCGGCCGCGCCGAACAGGCGATCCACGACGTAGTACGGCGAGCGAAAACGGTAGTTCACCAGTTGCCCGTCGCCCTGCGCGCCGATGACAAACAGCGGCGGCAGCTCGCCCTGGGCGATGCCCGGCGGGAACTGGATATAGACCTTCTCTCCATCATCGAAGGCGCGCAGAGGCTTCCACGGCGGGTTGCTGCCCGATACCGCGTAGCGGAAGCGGATCTTGTCCAGCGACAGGCCCGTATCGACAGGCGTTGTTGCCTGCGCTGCCTGCGCCTGGCGCTGCAACGCGAGCATTCGGTCTTTCGGATAGTCCCAGGACACCGACGCCATCCATGCCCTCTCGGTCGAGGTCAGCTCCAGCAGGTAGGTGCGCCGACTGGTGGTGATGACGAGATTGGTTTTCAGACCGGAGCGGATAGGCTTGACCAGCACATTGACGCGCAGATCGGCCCCGCCGCCGCTGGACGTGTCGCCCACGATCCAGCGCACGGTATCGCCGGCGGCGACCGTTACCAGTTCCTCGCCCGGTTGAAGCGAAACCACCGTCACGCGCCCCGGCGACGCATAGACCTGATAAAGCGCGCCATCGGTGAACGGCCACACCTGAATCGCGTTGACGTAGCCCTCACGGGTAGGCGCGATACGCGCTTCTGCATTGGCACGGGAAACGCGCACCTTTTCGTCGGCCGGCTCCGGCGCAACGGGGGCCTCATCGAGTTCCGGCAGGGGCTTCAACTGCGCCGGCAGCGCCAGCGGTTCAGGGACGGCGACGACTTCGACGGGCTTGGGCGGTTCGGGCAACGGCTGGGCCAGCACCGTCTCGTCGAGCGAGATGGATGGCGGCGGCTTCCCCTGCGAGGCGCAGCCCGCGAGGGCCAGCAGCGTCAAAGGAACAACGTAAAGGCGGAAACGAAGTTTCATGGTTTGGCTCCTTCGGAAGAATCCAGTTCGCGGCTCCATGACAGGCCGTTGACGTAGATACCCAATGGGTTCTTGAGCAGGCGCTGTTCAGTACGCGGGGTTTGCAGGACGGTCGAAAGCACGGCGTTCCAGCGTTCGGTGCCGGCGGGCGCACCGTTGACATAGCGCTGCTCTGTCCAGCGCACGTTGAAAGACGTGTCGCTCGCGCGAACCACGCTGGTGATTTGCACCGTTACCGATTCCTTGCCGATGCGGGCGAATGGGTCATTGGTGCGGGCGTAGTCGTTGAGCACCGCCGCGCCCTTGTCGGTGGTGTAGTCGTAGGCATCGAGCCAGTTCTGCCGCACCACGATGGGGTCGATGGACAGCGAGCGAACCAGCGTCACGAAGCGCGCCAGGTGGTGCGCGATCTGCGCGTCGCCGGGCCGGTACGGCGTGGCGGCCTCTCCCACGGCGCGCACCTGCCCGGCTTGATCGACCTCGATGACATAGGGCGTCACGATGGACTGCGCCGAGCGCCACACCAGGCCGCCGGCCATCAACAGCGCGAGCACTAGGCAGCCGAAGGCCATCAGGCGCCAATTCTTCGCCTGCACGCGGGCGGAGCCGATACGGTCGTCCCACACCTGGGCGGCGGCTTGATACGGGGTGGCAGGCTGCGGCGTATCGGCGTAGCGCACCTGCGGTCGTTTGAATCGCATGGGTGTTCTCCTTGAAGGTTAGGTATCGGAATCCCGCAGGCTCGGGCCTTGCCCGGAGCCGCCGCCGTCGCCGCCGCGCAGCGTGTGGGCGGCAGTGGTCGCGGCATGGGTAGCCTGCTGGCGGCGGTGCATCCGCTTGGCCCAGGCCGGTTGCTGTTGCTTCTGCGAGCCTGCGGTGCCGTCTGCGGTCTGGCCGGGGCCAGCACCGTCGCTGCCGGCTTCTGTGCCGTTCCAGCCAGCGCGGAAGGAGTCGGCCACCTTCTGCCCAACAGCGGAAGCACCAGAGGTGACGCTGCGGCCTGCGGCTTGTGCGCCAGTCTTGGCGACATTGCCGAGGCCAGCCGCCGCGCCCTTGGCACCGCCGCCGGCCGCAGCGGAACCGGCCTGGAACGCCGATCGGGCACTGCCGGCCGCCGAAGTCGCGGCACGCGCACCGGCACCGGCCAGCTTTGCGGCCGCCGGGGCCATTCGTGCCCCGGCCATGACGGCGCCGCCCACGCCCGTTACGGCGGCGCCGATGGCAACGCCGGTGCCGACAGCCCCGACCGCAGCACCAGCCATCGCGCCCGCACCAAGCTGTGGCGCACCGGACACCAGGCCGGTGGCGATACCGGGGCCGAAAATGCCCAGCGCCAGCAGCGCGAGCGAGGCCAGCATCACGACCAGCGCGTGGTCGATGGATGGTTCGTCGGGATGCACCTGGAACTCGGCGAACAGGCCTGAACCGATGCCGACGATGACGGCCAGCACCAAGACCTTGATGCCTGACGACACCACGTTGCCTAGCACCTTTTCCGCGAGGAACGAGGTCTTGTTCCAGAGTGCAAACGGGATCAAGACGAAGCCGGCGAGCGTAGTCAGTTTGAACTCGATCAGCGTGATGAAAAGCTGTACGGCCAGCACGAAGAAGCAGAGGATCACCACCAGCCAGGCGATGAACAGAACCACGATAGGGTCGATGTTCACGAACACCTCGGGGAACCCAGCCATGTCCCCGATCTGTTCCAGAATCGGCGCGGCTGCGTCGATGCCGGTCTTCGCCAGCCGGCCCGGCTGAAGGAAGTTCTCCATCGTGATGGCCGAGCCGGTAGCGGTAATTCCCAAGCCGGCGAACGAGCGGAACACGATGCTCGCCAGCCAGTTGAAGTTGCCGATGATGTAGGCGAACGCGCCGACACAGAGCACCTTGCGCAGCAGCTTGGCGATCACGTCGTCGCCCTGGCCGGTGGCGTGGCTCATGGCCCAATACAGGCCAGCGATCGTCATGTCGATGACGATGAGCGTGGCGGTGAGAAATGCCACTTCGCCCTGCAATAAGCCGAAGCCCGAGTCGATGTAGCGCGAGAACGTATCGAGGAAACGGTCGATGATGGTCACGTCGTTCATGGCGAATCCTCGGGCGGAGTGAGCGGAACGGCGCCCTCTGGCAATTCATCTGCGGGCGTATCGAAGCTCGGCGGAATCGGCGGGAGTTCAGCCAGCGAGTTGTATTCATCCGGCCCGGTATGGCCGGCGAAGAAGCGCCGCCGGAAGGCTTCAGCGGCGGCGCGGCAGGCATCCTCGCCCACGGCCATCAGGACGGAAGCGCATCGCATGGCCGCCTCCGGTCAGTTGTTATAGAAGTTGACGGACTGCGGCGTGTACGGCGTGCCGGTGCCCAGAAAGCGCCGCCGCACTTCGCGGGCGCGCTCCATAGCCGCCGCTTGCCGCGCCAGTTCCAGTGAAGCGGCCCGGTCTTGCGTGATCTGGAGCTGCTGCGCCTGGATCGACTGCTTGGCCTGCAAAGCCAGGAGCTGGTTCGTCGCCTGCATCGCTTGCAGCGCGCCGGTGGCCGACTGGCTCTGGCTCACGAGATCGGCCAGCGCGCTTTCGTCTTGGGCGAGGTTCTGCGACACCTGCGCCTGCATCCGCATCGCGGTGTGCAAGCCGTTCAAGGTGTTCTGCCAGCGTTCGCGGGCGTCCTGTGCCATGCGGTCGCCGCTGATGGTGGCGGCGTACTGTTCCGGGTACAGGCGGGCGAACGTGGCATCCATGCTCTGCACGTCGTAGGCCAAGCCGCGCGCCTCGGCGATCAGGCGCTCGGTGGTGGCGAGCGTCGAGCGCAGGCGGTTGACGATGTTGAAGTCGAGATTTGCCAGGTTCCTGGCCTGGTTCATCAACATCTGCGCCTCGTTCTGAAGCTGGTTGATCTGGTTGTTGATCTGTTCCAGCGTGCGCACGGCGGTCAGCGTGTTCTGCACGAAGTTGGACGGGTCGAACACCGTCAGCGCGGATGCGGGCTGCACGGCCAGCAGCGATACCGACAGCACGGCAGCGAGTGAGACAGAGAGCAAACGGGGCTTGGTCTTCATGGTGAAACCTCCAGCGGTTGAGAAGCGAGAAAGGAAGCTGCCGCCGGAGCGGACGGCAGCAGGTCGGCGGCCCAGCCGAGGCCGCGATGGCGCAGCCACGCGCCGGCGAAGCCGGGAGCGCCGGCCTGCGTCAGCACGCGGTCAATATCGCGTTGGTCTTGAGGGGTGGATGCGCCCGCGAATGCGAGCGCGACAGGCCCCAGGTCGAGGTCGAACAGGCGATTGCCGAGGCGCGACTGGTAGTAGTAATCGCGCTTGGGCTGTGCGGTCGCCACGATCTCAATCTGGCGGCTGTTCAAGCCGAAGCCTTCGTAGATCGTGCGAATCTGCGGCTCGGTGGCCTGCGGGTTAGGTAAGAAGATCCTGCTCGCGCAGCTTTCGATGATGGCTGGCGCGATGGTCGAGTCCTTGATGTCGGCCAGCGACTGCGTGGCAAAGATGACGCTGACGTTCTTTTTTCTGAGCGTCTTGAGCCATTGCCGGATGCGGGCCGCGAAGGACGGCTCATCGAGGAACAGCCACGCTTCATCGAGGATCAGCAGCGTGGGCGCGCCGTCAAAACGTTCGTCGAAGCGGGCGAACAGGTAGCGCAGCACTGCTTGCACGGCGGCGGGGCTGTGCATCAGTTCTTCCATCTCAAAGCCCTGCACGTCGGCCATGCCCAGCCGGTCGTGGTCAGCGTCCAGCAGCTTGCCGTGGGCGCCGCCCAACACATAGGGCGCGAGCGCTTGGCGCAGCGCGTTGGACTGCAATAACACCGACAAGCCGGTCATGGTGCGCTGCTCCACTGGCGCACCGGCAAGGCTTCGCAGCGCCGACCAAATGGCAGCCTTCTCGTCCGGGCCGACCGTCACGCCTTCGTGCAGCAGCCGGCCCTCCACCCATTCGGCGGCCCAGGTGCGGTAGCCCTCGTGGGCTATTCGCGCGAGTGGCTGGAAGGCGATGCCGCCATCGGCACCGAGGTCGTAGTGCTCACCGCCAAGGCCGAGGATGGTGGCGCGCATCGAGCGCCCCATGTCGAAGGCGAAGATCCGCGAGCCGAAGTAGCGCCGGAACTGCATGGCCAATATGGCGAGCAGCACCGACTTGCCCATGCCGGTCGGCCCGGCGACAAGGGTGTGCCCCACGTCGCCGATGTGCGTCACCAGCCGGAACGGCGTCGCGCCATCGGTGCGGGTGACGATCAGCGGCGGGCCATCGAGGTGTTCGTTCTTCTCCGGCCCAGCCCATACCGCTGACATCGGCATCATGTGCGCCAGGTTCAGCGTCGAAACGATGGGCTGACGCACGTTCGCGTATGCGTTGCCGGGGACGGACGACAGCCAGGCATCGACTGCGTTGAGGGTTTCGGGGATGGTCACGAAACCCCGGCCCTGGATGACGCGCTCCACCATGCGCAGCTTCTCGTCGGCCACGGCCGGGTCGGCGTCGAGCACCGTCACCGTGGCGGTGAGGTAGCCGAAGGCGACTTGATCGCTGCCCAGCTCCTGCAAGGCGGCATCGGCGTCGGCGGCCTTGTTGCTGGCATCGGTATCGACCAGCGGGCTTTCCTGCTGAAAGATCGTTTCGCGCAGCAGCGCGATGACGTTCTTGCGCTTGGCGAACCATTGGCGCCGCAAGCGCCCCAATTCCCGTTCCGCCTCGGCTTTGTCCAGGCACAGGAAGCGCGTACTCCAGCGATACGCAAAGCCCAGGCGGTTGAGGTCGTCCAAGATCCCCGGCCAGGTCGAGGTCGGGAAGCCTCGTACCGACACCACGCGCAGGTGCTGATCGCCCAGCATGGGCGCCAGGCCGCCGACCAGCGCGGCATCGGCCAGCAGTGCGTCGATATGGAACGGCACGTCGGGCACGCCGACGCGATAGCGCCGCGTGGAGACTGTGGCATGCAGGTAGGTCAGCGTCTGGCTATCGTCCAGCCAGGCAATCTCCGGCATCACACCATCGAGCAGGTCGAACACGCGATCGGTCTCTGCCACGAAGGAATCAAGCCGACCACGCCAGTCCACACCCTCAGTGGGCCGGTTCTCGTACAGCATCCCAGCCGCACGGGCGCGAGACTCTTGCGGCGGTAGGTGTTGCAACGTGAAGTGATAGACGCTCTCGAAATGGCCATCCGACTCCTCGAACGCCGCGCGTCGCTCCTCATCCACCAGCCAGGACAGTGGTTCGGGAAAGGAGGATTGCGGATAGCTCGATGCCCGCATCCGCTCGGCCTCGATATAGAAGGCCCAGCCAGACCCGGTACGGCGAAGCGCGTTGTTCTGCCGCGCCGACGTGGCAATCAGCTCGCCCTGTGTCGCACTGTCCAAGTCGGGGCCGCGAAACTGGAACGTGCGTTGAAACGAACCATCTTTGTTCAGCACAACGCCCGGCGCGACCAGCCCGGCCCAGGGCAGCCAGTCGGCAAGCAAGGCCGGGCGCTGACGATATTCGGCAAGGTTCAGCATGGCGTCCTCCCCTCACACGTCCAGAAGCGGGCGGTGTTTGATATGCCGCGCGAAGACCTGCATGAACTGCGGATCGACGCGCGCACCCCATACGGCCAGCGAGTGGCCGACGATCCAGAGCACCACGCCGGGAATCCACAGTTGCAGGCCCAGCCCGACGGCGGCGGCTAGCGTGCCGTTGGCAATCGCCACGGTGCGCGGCGCACCGCCCAGCAGGATCGGCTCGGTCAGCGAGCGATGCAGCGGCACTTCAAAGCCCGGAAGATCGGTGGCCTTACTCATACGACGGCCCCTCCGGAGAAGCTGAAGAACGACAGGAAGAACGAGGACGCGGCGAACGCGATGGACAGGCCGAACACGATCTGGATCAGCTTGCGAAAGCCGCCGCTGGTATCACCGAACGCCAGCGCAAGCCCCGTCGAGATGATGATGATCACCGCCACGATCCGGGCGACTGGCCCTTGGATGGATTCGAGGATGGAGGTCAGCGGCCCTTCCCACGGCATCGAGGAACCGGCGGCCTGCGCCGTGCCCGCCAGCAACAGCATCAGCGCGGCCAGCAGCAGCCCTTGCCCTGCGGGACGGGCCAGGTGGCGCAGCCGCGCCATGCTGGACAGGCGAGAAATAGGATTTACGGAAAGACGGAAAGCATCAACGTGCGTCATGGCAGTTCTCCAGGTTGGTCAGGGGTCGAGGAAGGCGCAGCGGCAGCGGCTGCAAGAGGAACCGGCGGCAGCTCGGGAAACGGCGTTTCCAGCGCATCTGTCAGGCGATAGCCCGCACCGTCGAAGCCGACGACACGGGAGATGGTTTCGACGTGACGTTTGCGGCCACGGCCTGCGATGTGAATCACCACGTTGACCGCCTCGGCGATCAGGGCGCGGGGCGGATTCACTGCCACTTCGAGGATCAGTTGCTCCAGACGCAGCAGTGCGCCCAAGGCGGAGCCGGCATGGATGGTGGCAATGCCGCCGGGGTGGCCGGTGCCCCAGACCTTCACCAAGTCCAGGGCTTCGCCGCCACGCACTTCGCCGACGATCACGCGGTCAGGCCGCAGGCGCATCGTGGCCCGCACCAGCTCGGTCATTGTGACGACGCCGGCGCGGGTGCGCAGCGGCACATGGTCGCGGGCCGCGCATTGCAGCTCGATGGTGTCTTCGAGCACCAGCACGCGGTCGCCTGTGGCGGCGATCTCGGCCAGCAGCGCGTTCGCCAGCGTGGTCTTGCCGGTGCTGGTGCCGCCGGCGATCAGGATGTTCTGCCGCTCGCGCACGGCGCGGCGCAGGAACTCGGCCTGCCCGGCGGTCAGGATGCCGTCGGCCACGTAGCGATCCAGGCCGATGATGCTCACGGCCCGCTTGCGTAGCGCGAAGGCTGGCCCCGGGGCGGCCGGAGGCAGGATGCCCTCGAAACGCTCGCCGGTTTCCGGCAACTCGGCGGTCAAGAGCGGCTGGCCGCGATGCACCTCCGCGCCGACATGCGCGGCGACCAGGCGGATGATGCGTTCACCATCGGCCTCGGGCATCTCCACGCCCAGCGGCGAGCGACCCGACGACAGCCGATCCACCCACAGGGTGCGATCGGGGTTGAGCATGATTTCCACAACATCCGGATCTTCGAGCGCAGCGGCGATCAGCGGCCCCATCGCCGTGCGCAGCATCTGGATGCGGCGATCCTGGGACGCCGCGGCGGATGAGCGAGATTCAGGCGGAATCTGCGGAACGGCACTCATGACGCACGCTCTGCAGCTCGCTCATCGGCGGACGCCATCGCTGCTGCGTCATCCATCCGCATCGGATCGGGGTGCAGTTCCTCCACCACGTCGCGCACCAGACTGCGGCCACGCAGCAGGTGGCGACCCAACTGCTCGACGAACTGCTCGAAGCGCGCTTTGCCCTGGGCGCGGGCCGCGTCCTTGTGGGCTTCTGGCACCGGCGTGCTGATGGTCAAGAAATAGCGGATGAACAGCGCCAGCGTTTCGATCTGGATGTTCTGGTCGCGCTCCATGCGTTCGGTCTGCCGCGACAGTCGATCCAGCCGCTTGGCAATGGCGGCCTCACGCTGGTCGCCCGCATCGGGTGACAGCCAGGACGCCAAGGCCGCTGCGACGATGGAGGACTTGGACACGCCTTTCTTGGCGGCAAGTTCATCCAGGCGCTTGGCGTGCTCGGGCTGGATGAAAAGATTGAGGCGGTATTGGCTCATAGGTCGATTCCGTCGTTGGGGTCGAGAGAAGCCAGCCGGGCCGTGCGCTGCATGGCCGGGTCGAGCTGGCCGGGAAGCGGGAGCGCCAGGTCGTCGTCATCGAGCAGCTCCAGGTCGTTCGCACACGCGTCCAACTCGGGCTCGTAGGCGACGGTTTCGGAGAGTTCGAGCTGGCGGCGCGGGCCGCCGTCATCGGTGCCGCCCGGACCATCGGCGGATACCGAGGTCGGCGCCGTAGGTACGGCCGGGATCGCCAAGCCGCTCCAGTCGTCGGGGCGGGCTGGCGGCGCGTCGGCGTACCTCCCGACTGCGAGCACGGGCGGTGGCAGGACGCGATCCTTGAAATTGGCGTCGACGTAGTAACGCAGCTTCTTCGCGCGGATCGGGGCAACGCTGGACACCATGACTACGGCGTCCTCAGGTGGAAGCTGCATCACCTCGCCGGGCGTCAGCAGCGGACGTGCAGTTTCCTGACGCGACACCATCAGGTGCCCCAGCCACGGAGCGAGGCGGTGGCCCGCGTAGTTGCGCTGCGCGCGAAGCTCGGTGGCGGTGCCGAGGGTTTCGGAAATCCTTTTCGCCGTCCTTTCGTCGTTGGTGGCGAAAGTCACCCGGACATGGCAGTTGTCGAGGATGGAATGGTTCTGCCCATACGCCTTGTCGATCTGGTTCAGGCTTTGAGCGATGAGAAAGCTGCGGATGCCGTAGCCGGCCATGAAGGCAAGCGCGGACTCGAAAAAATCGAGGCGACCCAGCGCCGGAAACTCGTCCAGCATCAGCAGCAGCTTGTGCCGGCGCGCGATGCCATCGCTGCCGTCGAGCGATTCGGTCAGCCGCCGCCCGATCTGGTTCAAGATGAGCCGGATCAGCGGCTTGGTGCGGCTTATGTCGGAGGGCGGCACCACCAGATAGAGCGATACCGGGTGCTCGGCGGAAATCAGGTCGGCGATGCGCCAATCGCAGCGCGATGTGACTTCGGCCACGGTCGGGTCGCGGTACAGGCCGAGAAACGACATGGCGGTGGAGAGCACGCCCGATCGCTCGTTGTCCGACTTGTTGAGCACTTCGCGGGCAGCGGATGCGACAACCGGGTGAGGCGCATCGCCCAGGTGCTTCGTCGTCATCATCCGGTGCAGCGTCAGCTCGAACGGACACGCCGGGTCGCTGAGGAAGTTGGCGACGCCGCGCAGCGTCTTGTCCTCGCCTGCGTACAGAACATGCAAGATTGCACCGACCAGTAGCGCGTGGCTGGTCTTCTCCCAATGATTGCGCTTCTCTAACGCACCTTCAGGGTCAACCAGAATGTCGGCGATGTTCTGCACGTCGCGCACTTCATGTGCGCCGCGCCGGACTTCAAGCAGCGGGTTGTAGGCGGCCGACTGCCTATCGGTGGGGTTGAAAAGCAGGCAGTGCGAAAAGCGCGAACGCCAGCCCGCCGTGATCTTCCAGTTCTCTCCCTTAATGTCGTGAATGACGGCGGACGCCGGCCACGAAAGCAACGTAGGCACCACCAAGCCCACGCCCTTGCCCGAGCGCGTGGGTGCGAAGCTCAGGACATGTTCCGGCCCCTCATGTCGGAGGTATTGGTCGTCGTGTTGGCCGAGGAAGACGCCCGCCGGGAGGGTCAGTCCAGCTTTGCGGATGTCGACGGCATCGGCCCAGCGTGCCGAACCATAAGTCGTAACCAGCCGCGACTGCCGAGAACGCCATACCGACATGGCGATGGCGACGAGTAAAGCGAACAAACCGCTACCACCCGCAATCGCACCGCCTGTGTCGAAGACGTGCGGCGCGTAGGCATCAAAGAAGAACCACCATTCGAACAAGCGCCACGGGTGATAAACCGGTACACCTAGAAGATCGAACCAGGGCGATCCGAGGCGTACTTGATAGCCAAGGGTCGCTGCTGTCCATTGTGTGGCGCCCCAGACGCCGGCGATCACGATGCCGATTACCACAGCGATCTGGCCGAACAGAACGTTCGTCCCTTGCATGACCTGTCCTCCGATTTCTCCTGCGCTGGTGTCTCATTGAAAGCGTTGCACAGGGGGTGTCGCAGGCGTCAGGATCGGTTCTGGGCTAGTGCCGGTCAAAGACCGTTCGCAGCACAATGGTCGAGGGAAAAGAAAGAATGAGCGCGGTGGCGAGTCAAAGAAAAGCGCCGCAAGCGAAAGCGCACTGCGGCGCATACAGAGTTCCAAGCAAGTTACCCAAAAAAAGCCGTCAATGGGCCTTGCTTCCACTCATAGGCAATATTTAGATATCATGAAAAACGATGATATTTAAGATTGGAATAAAAATGAAAAATATCAAGAGTATGGATCTCAACTTGCTCAAGGCGCTGGACGCATTGTTAGACGAACGCAATGTGACACGGGCGGCGGCCCGTCTGGGACTAACCCAGCCGGCCTTGAGTGGCATGCTGACGCGGTTGCGCGAGAGCTTCGGTGACCCGCTTTTCGCGCGCTCGCAGCGGGGTATCGTTCCAACGCAGCGGGCGCTGGATCTAGGGATGCCTGTCAAGCAGGTGCTCGCCGAAATCGACGCGCTGCTCCAGCCACCTTCCTTCAATCCGGCCACCGCACAACTGACCTTCTCCATCGCCGCGACGGACTATGCGCTGCGTGCCGTTGCTGTCCCATTTCTATCGGCACTTAAACGGCACGCACCGCGTGTACGAGTCTCATTAGTGCCAGTCGAGAGCGGGCAGCTACAGAACCAGCTTGAGCGCGGTCAGATCGATTTAGCCCTCCTGACGCCAGAGATCACTCCGCCAAATCTGCATGCCCGAGAGCTGTTCAAGGAACACTATGTGTGTGTCCTGCGGGAAGACCATCCTGCGGCTATGGGGCGCAAGCTGACCGTTAAACAGTTCTGTGCTCTCGACCATGCGCTTGTTTCCTACGATGGTGGAGGTTTCCGCGGCGTCACCGACGATGCGCTAGAACAGTTGGGCAAACGACGCAGCGTCACACTGTCGGTCAAGAGCTTTCTGATCTTGCCAGACATCCTGCGTGCCAGTGACATGGTTGCGATCTTGCCGAGCCGCTTGGTCGCCGGTATGGACAAGCTGGCTATCTCCCTGCCGCCGGTGAAGATACCGGGGTTCACCAAGACGGCTGCTTGGCACGAACGCACCCATCACGATCCAGCACATCGCTGGATACGAGCACTGCTGTTCACTTCCTGTGCTAACAACAAGTAGGCAAGATCGCTCCTATCGTCATGCTCAGCACAACTCTACCTCGCACTACAAATAAGCAATCAGTCGGCTCAATTGGAGACGCGCCCTTTCGTAGCGCCGCTGCGAGATAGCCTAGTCGGTGGATGGCAGAACCTAGGCCTTGATATCATATTTTATGATATCAAAAATAGAAACTTAGGATTTCACTTATTGCAGATGGAGGCTCATGATTTGCTCCATGACCACTTGAATGACGCAGCCACCCCTGTTGCGTCATCGACATTTTGTGAAGGAGCTTCGATATGAGCAAGCAACAGAACGCCATCCTCTGGCCCGAAGGCTACACGCCGGGCTTTACTGAGAATTTCGCCTCCAATGAGATCATCGCCGCCGGCTTGAGCGCGGCCGACGTATGGCCTCTACTCGTCACACCATCGCTGTGGCCAAGCTACTACGCCAACTCGGCTAACGTGTGCTTTCATGACGGCAAAGGCCCGGTACTGGCCGACGGCGATCGGTTTTACTTCGAGACCTTCGGCTTCCCGGTAGAGGGGCAGTGCAACGAATACGTGCCACCTGCGGATGGGCAACCCGGCCGCGTGGCCTGGCACGGCTGGTCCGGCGAGGAAGGCACAGATACGCGCCTGGATGTGCATCACGCCTGGCTGGTTGAGAACCTGGACGGCAGGCGCGTGCGCATCCTCACGCAGGAAACTCAGAAGGGCAAACCGGCCGAGGAGCTGCACAACGCCAAACCCAACCCGATGATCAACGGCCATCAGGACTGGCTCGACAGCTTGGTCGAGGCAGCGCGCAAAGCCAAGCAGGCGTAGTGGTCTCCGGCCGCTTGATCCCAAGCGTCTGAACGGAGAAAACCATGATGAGAACTCCCCTCAGGATTCTGCTGGTCCTGACTTCGCAGGCAACGATGGGCGACGAACTGCTCAACCGCGAATGGTTCCGCAGTCGGACCGAAGCGAAGGTGCTGATCGAACGTTGGCGACAGTTCTACAACGAGCAGCGGCCGCATAGCGCGCATGCTTACAAACCGCCGGCGACGATCCGGCGCAACTGGATCCAATCCGATAGCATCCCCTCCGAACTCACTGCCTGACTGGCTACAAAGTTCGTACTCAGGTCACCTTGGCGCAGGCACTGAAGGTGGAGCCACCCGGAATGGGTGCTCCCACCGCCTTACGCGCACTGGCTCGAACTCTCCCGAGGCGCCGGCAAGCTCGTCACATAGCGACTAGAGAGAGGAGGTGACCGTACGAGTTCCCAGCGCCCGATCCACTCTGGGAGCTGGGTCGCCTAGCGACTACGCTACCAATGGAGCTAGCGATCAACTCGATAACTTGAGCGTGATAACGCCCAGGATGATCAACGCCACGCCAAGGTATCGCATCAGGGAGGTTGGGTCGCCATAGAAATGAATTCCGACTAAGAAAGTTCCCGCCGCTCCGATACCCGTCCACACCGCATAAGCAGTCCCAATCGGTATCTGACGCTGAGCAAGCCATAGGAAGGCGCCGCTAATTGTCATGAAAGAGACGGCTACTGCGACCCCACTCCAACGCGATGTTGGCTCTTGCGCCATTTTCAGCCCGACCGGCCATCCGATTTCAAACAATCCAGCCAAAACAAGATAGATCCAACCCATTGCGATTCTCCTTCAAATTTTTCATATCCGGCATACATACTCCGGCATGACCACCAGCTTAGAACTTCGGCGGCTCTTTAGGCGTGGTGTGGGGCACATCGCCATCTTCGTAAAAGCGCTTTCGCGTAGCCTCGGCAACCCGGTTACATAGTTGGTCGCCCAGCATTGGTCGATCCAACTTGCATTGCTTGCGCAACTCTTTCAGACGCTCAGGATTGAGCGCTAATTCATCGACTGTCGGAAGGTTGGCTTTATCTGGTTTCCCAGATGGGCTGCAGGCTGCCAATGTCGAGGAAAGCAATATGAGAGCAATCTTCTTCATGGTTAATTTTCTTTGGGAGATTGTGTGATGGTTTACCGCCGACCTTTGGCATCTGGAGATTTGATCGAATGAACGCGTTCCATGAAGCGAGTCAGCATTTCTGACGGCTCGCTGGCCGGCCGTAGTAGATAGGTCGTGAGCATTGGCGAACGTCCAGTCAGCGGCCGTGCGACCACCCCCTGTTCCCTGCTGGCTGTGATATGCGCGCCTCCTGTGAGGCCTAGTGCAAGTCCCGCCGAAACCAGGACCATCATTAGATCGCTGGAAGTCACGCGTTCGGCAATCAGTGGCTCTATGTCCACGCGACGTAGCACCCGTTCAACTTGCCGAGCATGGCCCTCACACGCCACCGCGTCGCAGAGCACCAGCGGATACCGCAACAGCTCTTCTAGGGGAATCTGTTTGTGGGATAGCAAGGGGTGCCGTGCGGGCACAGCTACCATCAGAGGGTCACTCCACACCGGCACGGCGATGATGCCTTCGCCGACTTCATCCGATTGAGCGAAGCCGAGATCGTACAGTTCGCCACACAATCCCTTGATTTGCTGTGCCAAAGGCACCTCGAAGAAGCGAACTTCCACTTCCGGCTCTTCCTGCCGGCAGAGCGCCAACAACGCAGGCAGGCGCGATGGCGTGATTCCATCAGACAATGCAATACGGAGCTGGCAATGAAAGCCATTGGCTGCGGCGTTCACACTGTCGCGCGCCTGCTGCAAAGCTGCGAAGACACGCGGCACGCTCTCAAAGAAGAGCCTGCCCGCACGAGTCAAGCGGGTGCTCCGAGTGGTTCTCGCAAATAGCGCTACGCCCAACTCTTCCTCAAGTTCCTTGATGGCGCGCGACAGCGGCGATGTCTCTATGTGGAGGCGCTCTGCGGCTCGGGCAAAGTGCAGCTCCTCTGCCACCGCCAGAAAGTAGCGCAGGTGTCGAATTTCCATGTTCGCATTCCTCATCACTCAGGCCTCACCACCTTCGCCTTGCGTCACGCTATTTAGCTAGCCTTCGCAAGCTGCTCCAGCATGTTTCTGCGATCAAACAGGAGAGCCGGATAATGCTTTTGCCAGGACGCCCCATTGCATGGCTGTCTCGGCCCGCGTGCGGATCAGCGAAGCCTGCGCTGACAGCACCCCGGCCTCAGCCTCGGCCACCACCGTGGCGTCCACTTGTCCCGCCTCGAACAGACGTCGGCTGCGATCGAGCTGACGCTCCGCGACTGCGACACCCTCGGCCTGATGCTCCAGTGCTGCGTGCTGCGTATGCCAACCGAGATATGCGTTCTCTACGTCCTGCAAAGCACTCAACAAAGTGCGCTCGAACTCCGCACGGGCAGCTCGGCTGCGCGCCTCTCCGGTCTCGATGCCGGCACGGATCGCGCCACCATCGAAGATCGGCAACGACACCCCGGCCCCAAGTGAAAAAATGTTTCCAGTGATGCGGGTTCCCACACTCTCTACGCGCTGCCGTCCGCCGCTCAGGTCCAACACCAGCCTGGGGAAGCGTTCGCCTTCGGCTGCGTTCCAGCGCGCGGTTTCGGCGGCGAACTTCGCTTCGGCGGCGCGCACGTCGGGCCGCTCACTCAGCAGGTCCGCAGGTATGCGTGTCGGTGTCCAGTCCGGGACGGCGAGCGACGCAAGAGTTGGGGAAGCTGCAGGCGCTCCGGGCGTTTGTCCCACTAGTACATCGAGTGCATGCGTCGCCTCGCCGCGCGCACGCCGCAGTTGCTCTTGCTCCACGCGCAGTGCGACGACGCCGGCGCGGGTACGCTCGATGTCGAAGCCGGTAGCTTGTCCGGCCTCGAACTTCCGTTGCATCAGCAAGACGAGTCGTTCTGCGGATGCCAGCCGCGCCGCGGCTAGCGCTTCGAGCTCACTGGCTTGGCGCTGCTGCACAGCCGCCGACACTGTTTCAAACGCGACCTGCCACCGCGTGGCAACCCACGCTTGTTCGGCTGCCACCGCATCCAGGCGCGCACCTTCTGCTGCCTGCGAAAGCCGTCCCGACAGGTCTGCCTCCCACGATGCGGACAACGTGGCGCGGCCATCATTGCCGATTGCAACGTTCTCTGAATAGTCGCGTCCTCGAGTTGCCTGCGTGCCCGCGGACAACGAGGGGAGCAGGGAGGCCCGTGCTCGCCGCGTGGCGGCCGATGCCTCGTCCACGCGCGCTCGCGCAATCGTCAGTTCGGTATTGCGCTCCAGCGCCGCCCGGACCAAGGCATTGAGGTGCGGATCGCCGTAGGCCGTCCACCAATCGACGGGAAGAGTACGGCGGGACGATTTGTCCAAGATGCCTTCACCTCCCTCTTCATTTGAGAAATGGGCCGGTACATCCAGGCGAGGTGGATCGGCAGAGTGCGGGGCATGGCTGCAGGCCGCAAGAAGCAGTAGCGGAGAAATCATGGCAATGAGGCGATAGCGTTCAAGAATTTGAGACATGGCAGCTCCTTGCGCTCCGAAAAAGTCTTGACGGACTGTTGTATGGCTTCTACTATACCGTCTGGACTGTATATGACTCAAGCTTTTTTGGAGCACGACCATGCCGCCCCGCGCGAAAACAAAGTTGCCCCCCCCGTCCACTGCCCATAGCAGCGCCGATGCGCAGCCCGGCCTCCAGCAAGGAGCCCAGCGAACTCGCGACCGCATCCTGCAGGCCGCCCGCGAACTGGTGCTGGAGGAAGGTGCCAGTCGCTTGACACTGGACGCCGTCGTTGTGCGGGCCGGGTTGAGCAAAGGGGCGTTTCTCTATCACTTCAAGACCAAACGCGATTTGTTCGTGACACTGATCGACGAGATGATCCGGGCGTTCGACGCGGCTATCCACTGGGCCTGCGGGCCATCACGGCGGGCGGTCCGATGCGCTGGGTCGGCCTCTGTGTGGCAGTGACGTGCATGGCGGCCAGCGGCGCACTTTTGTGGTTCGCGCTCAAGCGGATTCCGATCAGCGCGGCCTCTGCAGCCTGGGCAGGAATCGGGCTACTTGGAAACTTGGGCGTCGGCGCCCTCCTACTAGGCGATGTCGCATCGGTAACGCGCTGGTCTGGCACCGCCCTCATCGCAGCAGGCATTGCCTGTCTTAGTTTCGTTTGATCAAGGAGACCCATTATGAAGAGCAAAACTGCATTGATCCGCGGCGGCATCTTTTTTTGCGTAGCAGGCGCGCTCTCTGGATGCGCGACCAACAGCATGACGCGCTCCGGATTTCTCGGCGACTACGAGAAGTTATCGCCGACACGATACGAGAACGTACTGATGTACCGCGCAGCGGGATTCGAGCCCAAGCGTTATGCCGCTGTCGTGGTGGAAGAAGCGCAGATCAAGACCGCCTCGGGTCGCATCGATGGGCTCGATGACGCGCAGCAGCGCGAAGTGCTAGACCATGTGACGAGCGAACTGAAACGCCAGGAAGGCAAAAGTCCCGCCCCCCCAGGTGGCGCGGGACAGGTTCGGGTGCGTGTAGCGGTCACCGAACTGCAGACACCGAATCGGGCAGTCAATGCAATGACGACCCTGCTGGTTGGACCCGTGACGACGGGTGGTGCCAGCCTAGAGTTCGAAGCAGTCGATTTAAGGACGGGACGCCGGGTTGCTGCCGCCAGTTGCTTCGAGCGCGGCAACGTCATTAAAGAGTTCGCCGGTTCGTACACATTGCTGGGTCATGCCAAAGCGGCGATCACGAACTGCATCGAGCGCATCGACAGCGCTTGGCGGGACACGCAGCCATGAGCAACGCTTCACAGGCTTGGCTCCGGCAGGATGCCATGGTCGGCGGTGATCACAAATGGCTGGCGGGTGGCGACTGGACGATAGAGCACTACGCCAGTCTGGCAAAATCCGTGTCCGCCGCCCGCATCAGTCATGCCGAGGGGTACGCCACTCCCTTACTCGACTGGACGCAAGTCCAGAGACTGGACACCGCCGGCGCGGCTCTGCTGGTGGAAATTCTCGGGCCAGACTCGATACTCGACCGGCCGGAGGCAGCTCCAAATCTGTCCTCGGATCGCCTCGCCCTAATGAGAGCGCTGGCCGCCGCTGCTACCGATCAGCAGAAGACGGAGAAAGCAGCGGTGAGCGGGAATCCTCTGCTCCGCGGTCTGGGACGCATAGGCCTGACCTTGGAACAGGGCTGTCGTGCGTGTCTTGGTCTGGCCGGGTTCGTGGGCCAGATCATCGAAACATGGAGCCGTACCGTTCGTCACCCGCGTCGCTGGCGCGCGACCTCGGTGATCGCTCAAATCCAGCGATCAGCGGTGGACGCCATTCCCATCGTGGCGCTACTGAGCTTCATGGTAGGAATGGTGGTGGCGTTCCTGGGAGCAACGGTGCTGGCCAACTTCGGTGCGAGCATCTTCTCGGTGCATCTGGTCGCCTTCTCGTTCATGCGCGAGTTCGGAGTGCTGCTCCCGGCCATATTGATTGCAGGCCGTACCGCAAGCGCGTACACCGCCCAAATCGGTTCGATGAAGGCAAATGAAGAGATCGATGCGCTTCGCTCCAACGCGCTCGACCCCATCGAGTTACTGGTGCTGCCACGCGTGCTGGCGCTTCTTGTGTCCTTGCCACTGCTCACCTTAGTAGGCATCTTGGCTGGCATTGCGGGCGGCGCCACCGTATGCGCACTGAGCTTGGAAATTCCTCCCGCACAGTTCCTTGCCATCGTGCAGGAAAAAATCGAGGTGCGCCATTTTCTTGTCGGAATGAGCAAGTCCCCGCTCTTCGCGGTGATGATCGCCGCTATCGGCTGCCATGAAGGGTTCAAGGTCGCCGGTAGCGCTGAGTCGGTAGGCGACCACACGACGTCTAGTGTCGTGCAATCAATCTTCATGGTGATCCTGATAGACGCCATCGCTGCACTGTTCTTCATGGAGATGGGCTGGTGAGCGCGGTGAAGCAAGACACCGACAACGGTGTGCGACACGCTATTGAAGTGCGCGGCCTGGACAACAGGTTTGGAACCCAGCAGGTCCATCAGGACCTAGACCTGGACGTGCGGCGCGGGGAAATCCTTGGCGTGGTGGGAGGGTCAGGCACCGGGAAATCCGTGCTCTTGCGTAGCGTCGTCGGGCTGCAGAAGCCGCATTCGGGCGTGGTCCGTATCGGGGGGCGCGACCTACTGCGAGCCCAATGGCTTGCGCGCGCGCGTATGGAGCGAAGGTTCGGCATTCTGTTCCAG
Source organism: Citrobacter sp. Marseille-Q5395 (assembly GCF_947057495.1). NCBI lineage: Bacteria > Pseudomonadati > Pseudomonadota > Gammaproteobacteria > Enterobacterales > Enterobacteriaceae > Citrobacter > Citrobacter sp. Marseille-Q5395. The sequence goes on from NZ_CAMSEL010000013.1 coordinate 66,234, forward strand.
AAGGGCGCGTTGTATTCATCGCTGACCGTCTTGGAGAACGTCGCTCTTCCTTTGATCGAGCATGTCGGTCTGGCGCGGCCTCTTGCCGAGCGTTTGGCAAGAAGCAAGCTGGGCTTGGTGGGGTTGCCTGCCGGAGCGGGAGACAAGTATCCGGCCTCGTTGTCCGGAGGCATGGTGAAACGAGCAGCACTGGCGAGAGCCTTGGCGCTTGATGCGAACATCCTGTTTCTTGACGAACCCACCGCAGGACTGGATCCAATCGGGGCTGCATCTTTCGACCAATTGATTCTGACCCTGCGCAATGCACTGGGCCTCACGGTGTTTCTGGTAACCCACGACCTCGATACGCTGTACACCATATGCGACCGTGTCGCGGTCCTGGCGAACCAGAAGGTACTCATCAACGACGGCATCGAGGCAGTCGAGCGCTTCAAGCACCCGTGGATACAGGAATACTTTCACGGCCCCCGTGGCCGTGCGGCCGCACAGGCCACTGGTGCTTCCAGCCAAGAGACGCAGCCATGAAACCCCTCCGCATCTGCATCATTCTTCCGTCGCGCACGCATTGGGCTGGGCGCACGCAATATTTAAACTCTGAGAACGAGGTGGTCTGATCATGGAACCACGTGCCCATCATGTATTCATTGGTCTGTTCGTCGTGCTGCTCGGTGCGATTGGTATTGGCTTCGCGCTTTGGCTCAGCGACACACGTTCCGACCACGATTACCAGTATTACCGGATTATGTTCGATGAGCCAGTGACCGGGCTTACGCCCGGCAGCCAGGTTCAGTACAGCGGAATCACGATTGGCGAAGTCGTTGCACTTTCTCTTTCACCGCGAGACCCAAGGCGGGCGATAGCGCGCGTACGCATCAATGCCACCATCCCGGTCCGGCAGGATACCCGCGCTGAATTGGTCATCACGGGAATTACCGGCAACGCGGTGATCGAGTTGAGCGACGGTGGGCCAAACGTGCCATTGCTGGATCGGAGAGAGGACGAGGAACCGTTGATCCTCGCACCACGTTCGGCGATGGCATCCCTGGTCTCCGGTGAGGGGAACAGCATGACGACACTCAACGGCATCTTGCTGCGCACGCAGGAGTTACTGTCGAAGGAGAATTTGGCTCTTGTGCACCGCAGTCTGGTGAATCTTGAACAGACCACGGGCGCGGTCGCTGACCAGAGGGCCGAGATCGCGACGTTAATCAGCAATCTGACCGAAGCAAGCAGAGAATCGACAGCTGCCGTGCGCCAAGCAAATAGCACTCTTCGCGATGCCAACCTGCTACTAAATAACGATGGTAAGCAAATCATGGTGAACACGCGTGATGCAACGGCATCCCTCGAACGCGCCGCTTTCAGGGTTGAGACGCTACTGCAAAACAATCAGGAATCGCTGAACCAGGGCTTGGCCGCCACAGGTCCTGCCATGCACGAACTCCAGCAGGCGCTGGCCAATCTAAACACCGTGCTGCGCCGACTGGATCGCAATCCGGCGCAATACCTGCTCGGTGGAGAGAACATTGAGGAAACCAAGCCGTGAACACTTCCGCCAGGATGATTCCCGTCGCTGCCGTGACTATGACGCTAGTACTCGGCTTGTCCGCGTGCAGTGTGCTTCCCAAAGCAGCTCCAATGGTCACCTACAAATTGCCCGACTATCACATCGCCCAGGCGGAGAGTACGCCGCGCGCCGTTCCGGGACCCGGGGCGCTGCGCGTCTACGCCCCTGAGAGTAGTCGCGTCCTGGATTCGGAGCGGCTGTTCATTGCGCAGCCCGATGGTCGCTTGTCGGCTTGGCAAGGAGTGCGTTGGGCCGACCCCGCACCGGTGCTGCTGCGTGACCGAATCGTCGAAGCCTTCATGCGCGATGGGCGGTCGACTTCCGTGATTACCGATAGCACCCCAATGAGCGCCGATATGGAGTTGCGCAGTACGCTGCGGGCGTTCCAGCTCGAATACCGCGGCACTGAAGCGATCGCCGCGGTTCGGCTCGATGTGCAACTGGTCGATCCGGCCAAACGGACTGCTATTGCCAGTAGACGCTTCGAAGCAATCCAAGCCACAGGCAGCAAGCGAGAGGCCGATGTGGTGAGCGCGTTCGGTGTCGCCACGGATATATTGGCCGGGCAGATCGTTGAATGGGCAGTTCAGGTCGGGGCAGCGCGTTTGCGAGTTGCACCGGAATTGGCAAGCAACCATGCACCCACAGCGTCGTCGATAAGCACAGACTAGTCGTCTTAACGGAGCACAGAAGCTAGGGCCAAAACGCTGCTCGACACCTTAACTCGGTACGACAGCCTACGGCCCCGATCCAATCCCAGGACCTCTTTGCCGTCCAACCTCCCATGACACACCGCCGCCGCGTACAGTCGCGGCGATCTGCTGCCCCAGTCGTGGCTCGATTATCGGCCGCCAAGGCACCAGACTGAATCCCATGCCGTCATCGAGCAGCGCATAGCGACCGCTGGCGAGCATGACCGAGCGCCGGTAGATGCCGGCTACGCGCTGCCCGTCTGTGACGTGCCGATGCTCCAATCCGCTATCGGCGGCAATGTGCTGGGCGGCCTGCGCCAGCTCCCGATTGCGCAGCGTTTCCAGCAGATTCCGGGAGAGAATCAGCCGCTGCCCGCGCCGCTGGGCCAGCCCCTGTTCTTCGAGGAAGTCGGCGCGCTGCTGCAAGGCTTGCCTAGCATCGCCGCCAAAGCCCAGGTCGCCCAGTCCCTTGCCGCCGCCGATCAACTGCTGATCCAGCCAGGTCGCGCCGATGACGCGGGCCTGCCGTTCAATCGGCAGATGCGATTTCAGTTCGACCGCCACGCCGCCCAGCCGCTGCGCGTCGTACTGGCGGCCACGCTCGGCCAAGTCGTCCGGCACCTTCCATAACCCCTCGGCCACGCGCTCCACGATGCCGGCCCGCCGTAGGGCTTCCAGCCGGCGGATATGGGCCGCCACAGCCTCTTGCGGGTCGCGGCCGGGCTTGGCTCGGCCTTGCTCGATCGCCAGGTGGTGATCGGTGCGGTACAGGCCATTGCTCGCCAGCGTGGCGATGTTCTTGTCGGCCGCCCGCACCTCGGCGGAACCGCGTACCTCCACCACCGCGCCGATGGGATAGTTCGCCAGCTCGTCGCGGGCGTCCAACGCGACGTAGTGGGCTTTGCCGTCCAACCCGTCGATGACCAGATAGCCGCGGTCGTGCAGCTCGTCGGCCAGACCCTTAGCAGCCACGCGACCGACGATAGTGCGGCCGTCGTCGCCCGGCTCGAACACCGCCAGCTCGCGAGGCTTGCCGCTCATGGCCCGCTGCATCGTTCGGATGATGTCGCCACGCTCGCCCAGGGCACGCAAGGTCTTCTCCGCGTCCGCATGGACGGCCCAGGTGCCGGGCTGCACCTCGTCGGCCAGGCCCAGGCGCTGCAAGTGTTGCAGGCGGCCGATCAGCAGCAGGCGCTGGCGTTGCAGCCGGGGTTCGTTGAAGCGTTCGATCTGCACCCGGCCATCCTCGCCGGCCTCGCGCTGCAACGTGCGGTCGAGGCTCGTCCACCGCTCTTGCTCCACCTCGCGCTGCAAGGTCTGCTGGATCTCCAGTTCGGTGCGCGGCCCCAGCCATTCCGTCGCCAGCTCGGCGGCGCGATGGCGGAAGCCGTGGGCGATGTAGTCGCCCGCGATGATGAGGTCTTTGCCGGTATCGTCGCGTCCGCGCACGATCAGGTGCGTGTGCGGGTTGTCGGTGTTCCAGTGATCGACCGCCACCCAATCCAGCCGCGTCCCCAGGTCGGCCTCCATCCGGTTCATCAGGTGCCGGGTGTAGGTGCGCAGGTCGTCCAGCTCCGCACTGTCTTCAGGTGAGACGATGAAGCGGAAATGATGTCGGTCGTCCTGGCAGCGTTCCTTGAAGGCATCGAGGTCGGCTTCGTCGGTCTGCGGCCCGTAGGCACGGCCCGGCTCGCCGTTCCGGCCGGCACCGTCGCGCTCGATGTAGCGCAGGTGCTTGGCGAGCGACTGCGGACTGGCGTTGCGCTGGTTGACCAGCAGCGTCTTGATGGTCACGCGCCGTGACATAGGGGTCAGCTTTGCGCCTGCGAAGCGCGCCGCCGTATGGCCGCGTCCAAGCCGTGAGCCGGGCCGCTGGCCGGCGTGCTGGCCGCTCCCGCCAGCGGTAGGACGGCGCACCGCCGACTTGCCGCCGCTGGCCTTGCCAGCCTGCTTGAGCACCTTGGAAACGAAGCTCTGGCCCTGGCCTTTGCCTCGGTTCTTCGGCGCGCCAGGGCGCACCCAGAAATCATGGTCGCCGCGGTCGGTCATGGCTGTGCTCCCTGCAAGCTCCGGCGTGTCCGAGCGTGCGAAGCACGCGGACATGCCTGCATCGGCGCGTGCCTCGCGCCCCACGCGGCACGGCGGCGAAGCCGCGCCGTGCCGCGCCACCCCCACGTGCAGACTGGCTTTGCGGGCGGCAGAGTGCCGAACCCTTTTGTCTTGCCTTCCGCCTTTGCCCCTCGCTCCCGCTCCGGGCATCGGCGGCCCGGCGGCGCTGCTGCACGAGCAGCCAGCCCGCCGGCGAACACGCCAATGGCCGCAGGCCGGGCGCGTTCGAGGCAAGACGCCTGCACGTTGGGCGGCTGCGCCGAAGGCAGCGCGAAGTGCGGTGCGAATGCACCCGCACTGCACGCGCGACGACACGGCGACGAACAGTAGAACGACATGCCCGATGGCACGATGAGAGGCGCGGCAAAGTGCAGCGAATCGGCGGCCATCATGGACGTGTCTCCAGCCAGATCGGATGCGCAACGCCGATCACGGCGAACGCGCTGACCGGCCCGAAATAGCGGCTGTCGAACGACGCCGGGTTGGTCGCGCTCAACAGGAACAGTTCGCCCGGTTGGAGACGGCGGCAAAGCTGCAAGGATGGCAGCGGCCGGCCCAGCCGGTCGGCAGGCAGGGCGGCGGCCACCGGCACGCCGTCGATGCGAACCTGGCCGGCGACGATGCAAACGTGTTGTGGCGCGACTGCGCCCACACGTTTGAGCAGCGGAACGCGGGTCGGCAGGTAGCCGCGCTGCGCAGCCAGCATGGCGGCCCTGTCGGGCAGCGGCATCAGCACGATGCTGTCCACGGACAGCGGACGTGGCCGCGAGGCGGTGCGCGGGTCGAACGGTTCGATGCGATACCAACCGACCGCCACGCTGTCGGACGGGTTGTAGGCCATTCGCGGCAGGGGCTGCACGAACGCCGCCCAGGCCAGCGCAGCGAGGCCGACGGTGGCGAAGCCTGCCAGCACGAGGCGAGCGCGCAGGCGCGAGCGAGGATGCGGCACGGGGCCGGTCGTGGAAATCGTGGTCATGGCAATGCCCTCCCGGCCAGCCAGGCGGCGTGCCGTTCTGCGGTGTATGTGGGTAGCGCCGAGCGCGCTGCGAGCCGGTTCGCGAGCGTGCGCCAGTACGCGGGCGATGTGTCTGCGGCTGCGATGCCCAGCGCCTCGATGCCGTCGATGCGTTCCAGCACGGCGCGCACGTTGGCATCGCCTTCGGCGTGCAGCAGCAGACGCGCGCCCGGCTGCACGCCGGGGATGCGCTGCACGGCGTCCAGCGGCGTGGCGGTCTGCATCACCATGAGCTGCCAGCGGATCGTGCCGTAGTCGTTGGCCTGCCAACGGATGCGGCACAGAACCGCGTTCGGCAGGAACACGGCGCAGCGCCGCCAGCGGTCGAGCTGGAGCGTGCGCGCCGGTTCGCCGAAGCGCAGGTAGAGCTTGAAGCGCGGTTCGATGTAGGCCAGCGCCACGCGCGTCAGCGGCACGTTGCCGGCCTGGCCGGCGAGTGTCGAAGGCGCCGGCGGCGGCGCAGCCGTGGGCGCACTTGCTTTGGGGGTGTGGGCGGTCGAAGCGGATGCGTTCACGGCGTGCCCTCCGGGGGAAACTCCCGCTCCAGCAGGTCGCGCAGCAGTTCGGCTACGGTCACGCCTCGCGTGAAGGCCGACACCTTGATGCGCGCCCGCATGGCGGGCGTGATGTCGAGCGTCAGTCGAGCGGTGTAGAGGTCGCCTTTCTGCACGGCATCTGCGTCGCCCTGGCGAATCCACGCTTCGGCGTGCGGATTCGCTGGGGGACGCGCACCGATGCCGACGCGCTTGCTGCGTGGTGGTGGCTTCCCAGTCATGTCGGCCACCGCAGCAGTTCGTCGGTGAGCGCGGCGATCTCGCGGGCAGCGGCGCTGTCGGGCGCGGTTTCGCGGGCGAGCCGGCCAGCGGCTACGCTGTCGGCAAAGACGATGCGCTGGTGGATCTCCGAGCGCAGCGCGGGCAGCGGCTGTTCGGCCAGCGATTGCCGTGCCTCCCTGCCGATGATGGTGGTGCTGACGCGCCGGTTGATGACGAAGGCCGCGCGCAGCGCTGGCCGGAACACCTGTGCTTCGCGGATCAGTGCGACCATCTCGGCAGAAGCCCATACGTCGTAGGGGCTGGGCTGCACGGGGATCAGCACGCGCTCGGCCGCCAGCAGCGCGGAACGCGCGAGGGCGGCGATGCGCGGCGGGCCGTCGATGATGATGTGATCGGCCCGCCTGGCGAGTTCTGGCGCTTCCTGATGCAGCGTTTCGCGGGCAAGGCCCACGGCGCTGAACAGACGGGGCAGGCCCTGCTGGCTACGCCGCTGCGTCCAGTCGAGCGATGACCCCTGCGGGTCGGCATCCAGCAGGATGACATGCAGGCCGCGCATCGCCAGTTCGCCGGCGATGTGCGTGGCGAGCGTGGTCTTGCCGACGCCGCCTTTCTGGTTGAGAAACGCGAAGATCATGGCGCGGCCCTCCGAGCTGGAAAGCCGGCCTGGCCGTGCCGTTTCGTGGTTGTCCACCGAAACGGCGCGCTTCTACTAAAAGTTATGTATTTCTTGTTAGGTAAGTTAGAGGGAACGCAAACCCGCGCCGTTGTTGGCTTTCCGGCGTTTTCGTACTCCTGATAGCACGAGGGTCGTACTCCTGATAGCACGATACCCGGTACTCCTGATAGCACGAGGCCGTCCACAGGTTCTCCCGCAGTTATCCCCGTGCCGCGTGCGGCACGGGCCGGAAGGTCAGCAGCTCGGTGTTGTCGTCCGGCATCCGCTCGATGCCGAGGACGTAGCCGGGCAACGACTGCCGCGCCACCAGGGCGCGCACGTCGTAGGCGAAGTCCGAGAAGCGGGCCGCGCTGCCGGATTTGCGGTACAGGTGTCGGAAGTCGAATTGCCAGCCGTGCTCCTGCCGCCCGCCATGCTTGCGCACCAGGCGGTACAGCCAGCGTTCGATACCGCCCTTCAAGCGGAAATAGGCCGGGTCGATGGTCAGCACCAGGGCGGCGTCGAGCACGCCGGCATAGAACCAGTCCGGCAAGATCAGCTCGATGCCCAGCGGGGTGCCGCTGGCGTCGGCGAGTTCCTTCCACTCGTTGATCCACGAGAAGCGATGCAAGCGCCTTCCCGTGGTTTCGCGGATGGACGTGGCCACCGTGGTCGATTGCAGCCGGTCGAGGGCGGCCTTCAGGCGCTGGTAGTCGTTGAGGGACGTGCCGCGCCCGATGAAGCGCAAAATCTCGTAAGGCGTGGCGCGTATCCAGCGCGACGGGCGCAGGCCCGCGTCGCGCGCCTCCACGATCTGCGAGGCGGCCCATATCAGCACGTCGGCATCCCATATCGTTGCGATGCCGTGCTCCTGCGTGCCTTCCACGCGAATGGTGACGTTCCCGCTGCGGAAGTCGATCGGCGCCGTGCGCCGCGACTTGGCAAGCGAGAAGAACGGAAAGGCCATCAAGTCCTGGGAATCGCGTGGCGCCATGTCGCCCGGCAGCGCGCGGAACAGATCGAGCTGTTCGCGCTGCGGCAAGGCTTGCCCTGGCGGGCTGGACATGGCGAAGGCCACCCACGCGCCGACGATCAGCGGCCATCACGGTAGTCGCCCGCGTGGCGCTCGGCGTATTCGGGATCGGACGTGGCCTCGTAGCTGCGCTGGTCGGCCCAGGCATCGAGGTCGGACACCGCGTACATGACGCGGCGGCCGAACTTGCGGAACTTGGGGCCGCCGCCGATCACCCGCTGCTTCTCCAGCGTGCGCGGCGACAGCCGCAGGTAGTCGGCGGCTTCGTCGTTTGTCAGGTAGCGTTGAGGCTGCGAGGTCGCAGTGACGGCAGCGGCGGCAGGCCGCGAGGGAGCAGGTCGCATGGGATGTACCTCCATCAAGCCCGGCCACACCACGCGGCCGGATAGAGGCACTCTCAAGAAAGCAAGGCTTCTTGCTAAGGGACGATTCGCACGGGTCGAGAAACGTCCCCCCTAATGCGACGGGAACATTGGAAGCTGCGCTAGTCGGCGGTAGCCGCCGTGCATCAGCTCATCGCCGCGGCGTACCAGCCGCCGTACGCGGGCACGCAATGCACTGTCTTTGTGCCAGTCGGCCGCGACGGCATCCGCGCCGAACAGACCTTCGCCCACCTCGCGCAAGGAGGCTCCCGCGAGGGTCGCGTCGAGCGCTTGCAAGGTATGCAGTTCCAGCAGCGCGGCGGGCGTGGGGCGGGAGCGGGCTGTTGCCACAGGCGTGGCCACGGTTGCGGCAGATAGCGCATCCAGCTTCGCAGCGAGCGTGCGGTAGCGCGCACAGGGCGTGGCGCAGGCGCGTGTGGCGTAGAGATAGGCCGAACCATCTTCCAGGTCGGGTGCGAGTGCCAGCCGAACGCAGCAGCCTGGCCAATGCGATACGAGCACCAGGCGCTTGCCGTCGTGGGTCAGTTGCTTGCGCCCAGGAATGCGCCAGAACTCGAAGGTATGCGCATCGGGTGGTGGGTCGGCGTCGGGGTATAGCTGCACCACGGCATCGTGATCGGGGAACCAAGCAGGATGTGCGTCGCGCGCATCCAGGCCGGGATCTTCCAGCAGGCGCAGGCCCCAGGCCTGCGCCGCATCAGGCTTGCGACGCCGGCGTAGCCAGTCGCGCCGGTAGCTTGGATTCCTGCGCAAATACTCCCAAGCCAGCGCTGGGCCATCGAGGTGCAGCGTGTAGAGATACGCGGCCGTGGGATACCAGTGTTGGCTGCTGCGGTCAGTCATGGCGAAACCTCCCTGTTTCTGGGAACGTCGCCACAATTCCGCTGTGCGGGAGCTATCGAATCGCCATCAAGTGGTCATCAAACTCGGGTTACGCTTTAACTGCTGGTGTCAAGACAGATTCGCTCCAGTGCATTGCCGAAATCGTCTAAATGCGACGACTGCACCGCCCGGAAATGGGGTGCAGCATTGAACACCGTGCCGAATCTCGCGCCTGGCATCATGACTGTTTTGGTCAGGAGCGCACCACCCTGGTGCAAGCATGCGGATCAAGACTTGCCAGGTCTTGGCTAAGACCGAAATAGTCACAATGCGATACTTTTTGCCTGGTCGCGCTGGAATGCGTCAATCGGTGATCGAACCGTTTTCCTGAGCCAGTCGAACGTATTCCGACAGCGGCCGCGTCGGCTGGAAATACCGATCTCGTATCACGGGCTGCTTGAGCGGCCCGACGATGGACGCCAGATCGGACAGCTTCACCGTCGCCAGGGCAGGCATCCCGATCCCGAGGTCGATCAGGCCGTAGGCCGTATCGCCATCGGTCGGATCGAGCGCGGCCAATAGCCAGGTCGCATGTGCGTCCGGTGTGAACAGGCGCACCACGGGCAGCGGGTCACATTCCTGGCCTGCGGCGCGGGTGAGGCCGTGGGCCAGTAGGTGCACCCGGTCTTCCTCGGTGACAAGCGTGGTCAAGGCCGCGCCCCTTCCACGAACACACGCAATCGCCGAGGCGCATCTGTGCCTGCGGACGGATGCACGTATGCGCAAGCGCACGAAGCCGCAAAAGCGGAGAGGCACGAAGGCGTATTGGTGGAAGTCAGGAAAGACACGGATGCGGTTCCCTGGGTCTGAGGAAATCCGCAGATGCGGATCTCCGTAAAAGCACGGAAAAGGAAAACATCACCACCAAATGAACACTATAGATTGTAGTCCTATAGGGCGCAATGGGCTGTCATCTTGGTTTTTTGGGGAAACCATAGGTGGCAGCGAAGAACTCATTGGCAGCGGCGATTCGGACGGTAAGGAAGGCGCGTGGTTTGAGCCAGGAAGCGTTCTCCAACGTGTCCAGTCGCACCTACATGAGCACGCTGGAGCGCGACCTGAAAAGCCCAACCATCCAGAAGCTGGCCGATCTGTGCGAGGTCATGGAAGTGCATCCGCTCACGCTGCTCACATTGGCTTATGCCGGTGACAGCACCCGCGAAGCTGATGAATTGCTGGCACAGGTGCGCCAGGAACTCAGGGCGATATTGGAAGAGCCCGACACGCCTTAGCGCGTTGGCGTGTGGTACTGAATTGCAGCAAGCGGAGCGCGCAGCGCCGCAGGCGCGAAGGCGTGAGGGATTGAAGCCGGATGGCCGTGACGGCTTGCCGGCACGGGGCGAAGCCCGAAAGCCCGGCGGCGCTTACAGCGCCGACACGCCACACACCGCTCGTTGACACGGATTGCGAGCCACAAGGCACGCATGCAGGCCCGCCGTGACGGGCGTATCCAGCACGCGGCAGCAGCAGAAATCCTGCGCGTGCGGTGCTGCGATCAGCAGCATCGCGCCCCGCCGCAGTGGGCGGGACGCGGTAAGCGGCTGTCAGGCCGCCTTCGGCTTGTTGCGCGACCAGATCAGGTCGTGCGTGCCGTCCTCGTTCTCGATCAGGCGGGCATAGACCGTCGCCGGGAACGAAGGGTCGTCGATGGATACGGACAGGTATTCCCGCCCGGCCTCGCTGGTCTTCTTCCACGCTGCGCCGACTTCGTGGCCAGCCGCTTGCAGGTGGAAGTCGGGGGCGTTCTCGGTGTCGCCCTTGTCGTTGGGAACCAGCTTGACCTTGACGTTGAGCGTCAGGGTGCGAAGCGTGCCGGTGAAGCCGTCTTTCTCTGCGGTGAAGGTGCCGATGTTAGCCATGATGTTTCTCCTTTCGGGTTGAACAAGGTCGCGCCAGTGCGTCCTTGTTGTGATCCGGCCGGCGGGGGATGGGCTGGTCGCACCGCACAGCGGTCGCAACAACGTGGAGAACCTGGAAGCGAAAAGAATTTGTCCCGCGAGGAATGCGCGCAGCGCAGGGGAAATTGTTTTCGCTGCAAGGTTGCGGCCATCAAGCACAAGGCGCAGCCGCGCCACCGCCAGGATTCACAACAAGACAAGGACGCACAGGCCGCCCGCACCCGAATGGAGACGTGGCCAACTCGGCATCCCCGCGTGACGGCTGCACCGGCTTGCGCCCTGACGCGGGCCAGGTCAATGCCCCGACGACAAGGCCAGAGCGCCCCTGCCGCAGCTCACGGCCACATACTGAGGCGTGGTGTGGAAGCTCCATAGAAGCGAGGCTGGGCGGCGTGTCGGTGAACCGTCTTTCGTGACGTACAGACAACGAACCGCCAGCGTCGGGGACGGCACGCTTTCGTGCAACCTGCCGCAGCAAGCCGGGGCGTAGCCACACCAGCCCCGCCCATTGCGGCGGGGCTCGGTCGAATCGTTGGCGGCGCGATGCGCCGCCACACTTGCTGGCTTCGTGGATTTCGCGCACGAGCGCCCTTGTGCGTGGCCCCATCGCCGCCTGTCCGAAGGCGGCGATGGGGCGTTTTGGCTTTGAGCAGTGAAACCGGGCGCGGCCACCGCCGCGCCCGGAGTTTTCGACCACCGGCCCCAGGGCGGCACGGCTTGGGGCCGGTGCGGCTCGTTATTCCTTGGTTTCGATGATCCACCACACGGCGCGCGGCAAGGCGCGGCCCGTGAGGGGATGCAGATCGGTCAGGTCGGCGCGGGCCGTCCAGCCACGCGGCGGACGGTAGCCGCGCACGTCGCCGTCGCCGTGCCAGCGGCGGGCGCGCACCGTGCCGGAGGCATAGGTCGCAGCTATGCGGGGGCGGTTTGCGGGTTGGTGGGTCATGGCAGGCATCCTCAACATGAAGCGCCCCGGCCGGAACCGGGGCGCTATCTACGGTGCGAAGTCACGCGGCCAAAGCCTCGGCCTGCGGCTGGTCATCCGCCACGGCGGCCACTTCTTCCTGTGCTTCGGCTTCGCCATCCGCCGGCGCGTCCTGCCCGGTCTGCTGCGGGCCTTCGGAGCGGAAGATGGCGGGCATCCAGCCGGTGCCAGCGGCCAGCCGTTCGGCTTCGCTGGCAATGTCGCCCTTCTTCAACTTCGCCAGTCGGGTGACGTGCGAGGGCGCGAACCCGCCAACGGCTTCCAGAATCGCGGCCTTCGGCACATGCCGGAAGTAACCCTCATTGGTGGGCTGCCACCACGCGGCCATATCCAGCCCCACGGCCTGCGCCAGTTCCGCGCCGGGCTGGTGCGGCGTGGCGCGAGGCGTCACCACGTCCACCGTGGAAGCTAAGCACACGGCCAACAGCCGCACCAGTTCATCCTGTGATTTCGCCAGCAGCGCGGCGAACAGTTCGGCGCTGTCCTCCGGCAAGGTTTCGCCTGCCACCTGTTGCAGTTCGCGCAGCGCCACGGCGGCGGGTGATTCCGGCCAGTCCGGGGCCATGCCTTCCAGCCGGTCTTGCACCGTGAGGCGCACACCCAGCGGCAGGTCGTGCCCGTAGTGCCTTTCCTGCAAGACGGTCTGCACCATGCCATGCACCACGGCGGCCAGCGCTGCTTGCGGATGCCGTGCAACTTCGATTTGCAGCGCAGCGGTACGGTGCGCGCTCAACCGCTGCGCCAGTCGGTCAGACATGGCGGCGGTCTTGGGCTGCTCGTCGTCCTCGCCTGCGTCCTCGTTCGCGGCTTCGCCTTCGCTGCCGAAACCCTGCCGCAGCCGCTCCAGCGTGCGCAGTGCCTTGGCCTCCGCTTCGCGCAGCAGCCCGCGATGAATCGCGGCCTGCCCGTCGCGGTCGATGGTGACAATGGCACCGGCTGCGGCCTTCACGTTGGCCGCATAGTCCAGCAAGCCATCTTCCAGCGCCTGCAACTGCTCGCCCAGGCGTTCGCCTTCTTCCTGCAAGGCATCGGCCTTTTCCTCGTCCTCGTCGTCCAGCGCGGCATCCACCGCCTCGGCCAGTTCGTGCAGCTTGGTTTGCAGCTTCTCGATGCGCTGCGCGTCGCGCTTGTTCGGACTGCGGCGTTCCCTTGGCGCACGCTGGAAGGCTTGCAGATCGGCATGGGTCATGCCCGGCGTGGCATCCACCCACGCCCAGCCCTCGGCCTGCACCTTGGCGGCGATACCTGCCAGCTTGTCCTGCGCCAGCCGTTCCAGCAGTGCGGCATCGGTCAGATACACGCCTTTGTCGCCCTCCGCGAACAGGTCGCGGCGGATGCCACCGCCTTCCTGCTCGTAGCCGTCCAGCCCGACAAAGCGCACCAGCGGATGCCGGTAGGCGTCGATTTCGCGTTCGGTCAGGCGGTCGCGCAGGTTGTGCGGGCCGCGCTGCCATGTGGGCGCATCGTAGAACGCGGCTTCCTGCGCAGCATGGTCGTCGGTGATGGCGAGGGCCATCAACTGGTCAAGGCTCACGGCCTCGGCCCGGTAGTCGGCCAGCAGGCGCGGCGACACGTTGGCGAGTTTCAGACGGCGCTGCACCACCAGCGGCGTGACGCTGAAATCCGCTGCAATGTCCTCGATGCTGCGGCCTTCGGCCACGAGCGCGGCGAACGCCTCGAACTGGTCGGCGGGGTGCATGGCTTCGCGCTGCACGTTCTCGGTGAGGCTGGCCGTGCGGGCGGTGCCATCGGCCACCAGCAGGCAAGGCACCTCCCATTCCTTGCTAATGCGGTGCTTTTTCGCCAGCAGCTTCAACGCTGCGAGGCGACGGTCACCGGCCACGACCTCGTAATGCTCGCCATCGGCGGCGGCAATCACGATGAGGTTTTGCAGCAGGCCGACACGCTGGATGCTGGCGGCGAGTTCGGGAATGGACATGCGCGGGGTCTTGCGCACGTTGCGGCCAGTGGGACGCGACACCAGCCGCGACAGCGGAACCAGAATCAGGTTCTTGGTCGGATCAGCGGCTTCCAGCGGGATAGCGGCGGCGGTGTTGATGGCGCGGGCTTCGGTTTGGGTAACGGCGTTCATGGTGATAACTCCTATCGGTTCAGGGATGCAGCAGCGAAGAAAGCGACAAGGGCTGCTGCCTGCCCCTGCCGCGTGGGGATTCAGGCTTTCAACTGGCGCATGCCATCGGCCAGCAGCCAGAGGGCGCGATTTAGTCGGATGTTTTGGTCGATGCCCTGCACCGGGCGGGTTTGCTGTCGGCGCCCGTTGGCGCTGCGGCCACGCAGCCCGCCTTGGGTCAGGTTTTCTTGGGTGCGGTTGAACACGCTCCACAGGTCGGGGCGGCGGTCGTCGAAGCGGCGCGGCATCAGGATTTGCGATTCCGTGATGGGCGCGGGCTTGTCGGGGTCGTCGTACTTGAGGGCGAGCGCGGCGCGGGCGAACACTTCGGATTCGCCATCGTCCAAGGTGATGCCGCGCATGGCATCGCGCGATTCCTTCACCCGATCGAAACCGCTCAAGACTTCGTAAGCCCCCTCAATGACCAGACCGGCCACGTCGCCTTTATGGGGCACTCGCACATCGGCCACGGTGTTGCCGCAGACAAGGCCATTGCTGCACACGAACCGGAACATTCCGGCCAGCATCTGATAGCTGCTGGTGCCGTCGTGCGAGTTCAGCAGCACGATTTCGTTGGCCTCCGCGCCGTTGATCTGGCTGGCATGGCGCAAGCGAATCATGTGTTTGGTGTGCTCGCGCTTGCCTTCGTCGCGCACGCGGGTTTGCGTCACCATGAAAGGCTGGAAGCCTTCTTTGCGAAGCTCGGTCAGCACGGCGGCGGTGGGGATATAGGCGTACCGCTGCGAACGGCTCTCGTGCGGGGCATCCGCGAAGATGGACGGGGCCACGCGGTGAATCTGGTCGTCGGACAGCGGGTAATCGCTGCGCAGCGAGGGGGAGCGGAAAGCGAAACGGGATGCGAGTTGCATGGTCTTTCTCCTGACAAAAGAGGTTTGCTGTTCACACCGCACACCGGATTTCTAGATTCGGAGCCCAGCCTTTCGGCTGTTTGGTGCGGTCGGCACGAGGAACCCGGTTGGCCCTGTTGCCACCGTCTTTCCTGAGTTCATCGCCCGCGCCCAAAGGAGCGCGCGGACGGGGGCCGTCAAGGAGCCAAGCGCAGGGTTGGTGCGGCCCGCAGGCGCAGCCGAGGACACGGCCCTGCGCGCCTTGACGGCACACGGTCGCGGGCTACGGTCGCGGGTAAGGTGATGAAGTCAGGGGAGACGGCTGGACAAGGCAACGGCCATCCCTTTGTGCTGACCGCACGCAAGCGAAGCGCGCAGGCCCGAAGCTGGAAGCCGGGCCGTAGGCGTCAGCGATGCGGAAGGCTGGCGAAGCCAGTCCCGCCAGGGATGAGCGACTAGCGAACCTGGAGCAGCGCGATCCGCGAAGCGGAGACGCAAGAGGACTCTTCGTTTACCATTTGTTTCGCAAGCAAATGATGGGAAAGCAAGAACACGGAGATATAGAGATGATTGTCTGCATCAACCGCCTCAAACAGTTCGGAATCTTCAGCGACTTCAATGGAACGAAGATCCAAAAGTTCGGCCGGTACAACCTGGTCTATGGTTGGAATGGAACAGGCAAGTCAACGTTATCGAATCTATTCTCTTGCTTTGAGCTTCGCTCGATGGTTCCCCGCTTCAGCACGGGCCAATTTTCAGTAGTTCTGGAGGATGGCTCAACGATCACGGAATCCACACTCCACTCATCCCAATTGAATATTCATGTTTTCAATCAACGCTTCGTGCATGAGAACATTGATTGGGACAAATCCGTAAAGAGCATCCTTCTTATTGCGAAAGAGAAGATTGATGACTTGCAGAAGCTGGAGAAGCTGAAGAGCGAGCTTCAGTCGAAAAAGAAGGCTCACGACGACAAGCAAAGCGATATCAAGAAGCAGCGTGAGGCATTAGAGAAGTTCCTGACCAATGCTGCCAAGAAAATGAAGCTTGGACTTCAGGCGATTGATACGAGCGACAGTTATTACTTGAATTACGACCGCCGCAAGCTCTTCAACTTCATACAGAATAACGGCGAGACAATTATCAAGGCGGAGTCGGTTCTTCCAGATGAGAGGGTTATCGACCTTACGAATGCCGCCAAGCCAGATCAGCTTCCAAGCATTGCTTTCGCCTCAACGGCCATTGAGCCGGACTACTTTAAGAAAGCGGCGGGCCGCATCAGAGATTTGATTGGGACTACGGCGGTCAATCAAGCAATCCAGCGGCTGACCGATAACCCGGAAATCCGCGAATGGGTTCAAGCAGGCTTGGAAATCCATAAAAACCACGACTCGCAATCCTGCGAGTTCTGCGGCTCTCCGTTCGCCCAGCTTCGTGCCGAGGCGCTTGCTGCCCACTTCAGCAAGGAGTTCACGGAGTTTCAGAGCCGACTTCAGAACGCGGCGACATGGATTGAATCTCAAGGCGCTCCAGCTAATCAGTTTCCCGCATCGACCGAGTTTTATAAAGAACTATCGGCCGAGGCAGAGAAGCTTCAAAAGGACTACGCAACTGCTGCTGAAAAGATCGACCAGCAAATCGACGCCTGGCGGGAAGCCCTGAAGGCCAAGATCACAGACCCTGGGAAGACAGACATTCAGATCTCGGATGTGGTTGAAGACGATGTCACCAATTTCAATGACATCCTGAAATCGATTGTTGCTCTCGTTGGAAAGCACAACAATAAGACTTCAAATTTCAAATCTGAGACCTCAAAAAGCAAGGTGGCACTGGAGCTTCACTTTGCTGCGGCTGAGGTGCAAGAGTTTGACTATGCTGGAAGTGAGAAGAAGTGCAATGACCTTGAGTCAGAAGCAAAGAACGACCATAAGGAAATTGAAAAAATTAGTCTAGAGGTCGGAGCCATAGAAGCGGCGCTCTCGAATGAAACGGTCGGGGCAAAGGAGTTCAATGACATCCTGCATCGCTTCATTGGCCGCTCTGAGCTTTGCCTGAACTTCAATCAGAAGAAGAAAGGCTATGAGATCATCAGAAACGGGGTTGGTGAGCACGATGGGAATTTGAGCGAAGGTGAGAAAACTGCGATTGCATTTGTCTATTTCATCACGAAGCTCAAAGAAAATGGAAATAACATCAAGGATACGATCGTCGTCGTTGACGATCCGGTCTCAAGCTTTGATTCTAATCACTTGTTTCACGCCTACTCGTTTTTGAGAACGCAATGCACTGAAGCCAAGCAACTTTTTGTGCTGACTCACAACTTCACTTACTTTAAGCTAGTGAGAGACTGGTTCACTGGCACCAATAGGAATCGAGTCAAAAAAGGCAACGCCGAGAATTGCTTCTTTTATCGCCTGGATGCGCCACCTGGCTCCCCTCGTCACTCCCTACTTGTGGATGCCGACGACTCACTCAAGAACTACGGTTCCGAGTACCACTATATCTTCAAGAAGCTCTACGAATATAGGGCGCACACAACACTCAATCGAGATGAGGCGTTCTTGACCGCCAACCTCGCCCGAAAGCTTGTTGAATCGTTTTTCACCTTCAAATATCCAAGGCGTCGAAGCGACATTAGTCAATTGATGGAGGCTGGCCTAAAAGATTGCACCATCACGACACCAGAGCTTAAAGAAAAAATCTACCGCTTTATCAATAAGTATTCACATAGCGACGTTATTGAGATAACAGAGGAATCCGCAGAAAACTTGGCAGGCGAAAGCCACAGCGTCATCGGGAACATCTTCCAGTGGCTGGAAGAGGTGGACAAGAAACATTACGACGAGATGATTCAGGTTGCGACGGCCTGAGCATCAGGCCGCGAGGGCCATAGCTATGCCACCAGGCGCAGCAAAAAGGGGCCGAAGCCCCTTGGGCTAGATCAGCCCATGCTCGGCGAACGATGCCGTTTCGTTGCCCGCAACGATGATGTGATCGAGCACGCGCACGTCCACCAGACCCAACGCTTCCTTGAGCCGCTGGGTCAGCGCCCGGTCAGCCGCGCTCGGCTCGGGGTTTCCGCTCGGATGGTTGTGCGAAACGACGACCGCCGCCGCATTGAGCCGCAGCGCCTCCTTGACCACTTCGCGCGGATACACCGACGCACCGTCAATAGTGCCGTGGAACATCTCCCTGTATTCGATCAGACGATGGCGCGTATCCATGAACAGCACTACGAACACCTCATGCTCGAAGCTGGCCAACTTTGTACGCAAGTATTCCTTGACCGCCGCCGGCGAAGTGAACTCTGCTCCGCGCCGCATTTTCCGGTCAATGACCTGGCGCGCAGCTTCCAGAATGTCGTCGGCCGATGCCGGTAGATAGCGCCCGTGCGCGTCGCGCACCAGCAGACAGGAATCGAACGAGGGAAAGGACAGTTGCGACATGATCGTGCTCCGGTTGCTCGGGCGGAATTGCCCGGAACCGGCGGCAGCACGGCGCAGCGCAAGCAGTCAGGGGTCGCAGACGGCCGCCAGGACGCAAGCGCGCATGGCGCGCGCCGCCCTTGACGGCGAGAACGCCGTGATACGGTGAAGGGAACAGCAAGACCGCCCACACCCGCCCACTGCACAGAGTCGATTTTTGGCAAGCGGAGCGCGCAGGCCCGGATCAACGAGCCGGGACGGAGGCGTCAGTGATGGAAGCCCGACAGGGGCGAGACTCGCGCAGCGAAGCTCGATGCGCAGCACGACAGCGCGACGGCGGCACGCCGGGACGCCCGACTGCTTGGGACAGGACTACTCGTTGTCCGTCTTGCGCTGCTCGATTTGCAACTGCGCCCGTTGCGTTGCCTGTTGCAGCCGCTCCACCAGCACGCCCCTCGGCGGCAAGGCGGTCAGATACTCGGCAACGTGGATGCCGGACTTGTCCAGCTCCAGCAATTCGATCTGCTCGCGCTTCTTGCCGGTGCAAAGGATGATCCCGAGCGGCGAGGCTTCCTCCGGCTCCCGTTCGTGCTTGTCTAGCCACCGAAGGTAAAGCTCCATCTGCCCTTTGTAGGCCGCCTTGAAGTCACCTACCTTCAACTCCACCGCAACCAGCCGCCGCAGCTTGCGGTTGTAGAACAGAAGGTCAAGGTGGAAATCCTCGTCGTCGATCGGAATGCGCTTCTGCCGGGCGACGAATGAGAAGCCCGCGCCCAGCTCCAGCAGGAAGGACTCCATTTCACGGATGATCGCCGCTTCCAAGTCGCCTTCCTGCCAAGTGTCCCGCAGGCCCAGGAAGTCGAGGATGTACGGGTCGCGCATGACCAGGGCCGGCGACATGCGCTGCGCATCGCGCAGGGTCGCCAACTCCTGCGCTATGGTTTCTTCCGGCTTTTGGGAAAGCGCCGTGCGCTCGTACAGCATCGAGTCGATACGCTCGCGCAGCGTCCGCACGCTCCAGCGTTGGGTGCTGGCCATCTGTGCGTAGTAGTCCCGCTGGAGCGGGTCTTTCAGCGGCATCAGGGCGATGAAGTGCGTCCAGCTCAATTCTCGTATCAGTGATACGAGAATTCGCTCGTCGGGGAAGGTGGCGGCGAACTGCACCATGCGGCGCAAGTTCTGCTCTGCAAAGCTGCTGCCGTACTCCTCCACCAACTGCGCAGCCAAGGTGGGCAGAACTTCCTTGCCGTAGGCGCCCCGGCGCCTGTCCAAGACCTGCGTGTGGATGCGTTGGCCGATGCGCCAGTAGAGCATCGTAAGCTCGCTATTCACCGTCGAGGCGGCGCGCAAGCGCGCCGCCTCGATCAGTGCCCGAATGTCGCCCAGCAGCGCCGCGGGCGCTGCGAGCGATGCTGCTGATGGCCGGCGCCCGTTCATGCCACCGCCTCCGCAAGCTGCCGCGCGCCCGTGATGGCTTGGCGGCGGCTGGCCACCAGCTCGGCCGCCTCGCGCACCGGCTTGTCCTCGGTGTGGACGTAGTGCATGAACATCGCCACGGTCTTGTGGCCCGTCAGCTTCATTCCCACTTTGGTCGGCACACCGGAATTGGCAATGTCGGTGGTCGAGCGATGACGGATGCCGTGCGTGCCTACGTGCGGCACGCTGGCGGCCTTGAGCGTCCGGCACCAGCCGCCATAGTGCTCGCCAAAGGTCAGGTGCTTGGCCGGGTCGTTCGGCGACGGCAGGACGTAAGGGCAGCCTTCCAGACGCGGCGCCGTCGAAAGCAGCCGATAGGCTTCCTCGCTCATGGGCTTGGAAATGCCGCCAACCTTGCTGTCGGGCCACACCACGCGCCGGTTCTCGAAGTCCAGCCAGCTCCATTCGAGCGGGCAGATTTCGGAGCGCCGCGCCGCAAACTCGAATTGCAGCCGGATCGCCAACGGGATGACGTAGTTCTCCAGCCCCTCCGCCTCCAGTTTCTCCAACTGGCGGAAGATCCGCACCATTTCCTCGTCCACGATGAGCCGGGTTTCCTTGCCCGGCGGGTACATCGGGACGTGGCGGCACGGATTCGTGCCGTCCGGGCGGAAGCCCCAGACTTCGGCCAAGTTGAACATCTTGCGCAGCACGCCGAAGGTCTTGTTGGCCTCGGTCGGCTTGTAGGCCAGCTTTTCCATGAGCCCCGCAATGTCGGGCCGCTTCACGTCATGCACCTTCTTGCGGCCCAGCAGCGGGATGATGTTGCGGTCGATGACGCCCTGGTAGCCGTCCTGCGTGCTGACCTTGTTGCGCTTCTTGGAGTAGTCCTCCATGAACTTTTTGCACAACTCGGCCATCGTGGGCGCCTTGCGCGCCTCGGCCTTGGCACCGCCGGGATCACCACCCCGGCGAACCTCGGCCAGCCAGTCCTGCGCTTTGACCCGCGCCTGTTCGACGGTTAGCTCCCCGTAGAGTCCCAGCGAGGGCTTGCGGGGCTGGCCAGAGTTCGTGCGGTACTGGAGCATGAACACCCGGCGTCCCGTCGAGGTAATCTTGCAAAGGAAGCCGGGCACGACGGTATCCCGTAGTTCGATGTCCTTCGCCTGGGGTTGCGCCGACTCTACGGCGGTCTTGGTGAGCTTGATCTTTGCCATGATGACTCCTTGGAACGACCCGGATTCCAGGAGCCAGATAGGAGCGGCGCGAGGGAGAACCGGGTCAAGTTTCAGAAAGCACCGGCATATGATGGAAGCGCGTAAGCTATTGATAAACCTGCTGTATCGGGCTACGTCGCAGTCCAGCGAACTACCGGGCTGGAGTCATCGTGAAACAAAAAAAGGGGGCCCGCCAGTTCAGCAACGAGCCGGAGTTATACGTCAAATAGTTGCAAAAAAAATTAGATTCCCGGAACAAATCCACATAAGATTGGGATACTGTACTTTTGCTGAAAATAACTTAAGGTTGACCATGTCCGAAACTAAACAGGCGTATTTGATGAAATTTCGTAAGTGCTCTTCATTTGACACACTGGAAAAAGTATTTGAACGACTCTGTGAAAAGAATGTTGGTATAGTTTCACTAGAAATTTCCGGGGCATATGACCATCGAAAAGCTGAATTGACAATGAAAAAACTCTACGATAAAGTCCCCGCCAGTGTATGGACCCTGGTTCGTCAGTAAAATGAAAATCCCGGGAACCATTATACAGCCGACGTTTAACAAAAAGAGGTTTATGAAATCGTCTGTTGAACATATAAATTTATTAAATTATTTATTACCACCTCTGGGAATTAGTTTAATCAGAAAAGTAATAACTTCACTTAAAATGCTTTACTTGCTCTGTTGTGGTAAAACGCATGGGAATTAAACCTTTATTAATTTTAACTCTTCCATTCATCTCCTTTTATTTAAACGCGGCGAGCCTAAACGAGTTCAGTCAAAAACTGGATGAAGGTTACCGTTACGCCTGTAACGCAACTCAGACGGGCAACGCAGAGGTTGCCTCTCTGGCGCTTGAGAACTACAGGGCAAATTTCACTACCTCAGACCCAAAAGTTGGTTTCAGCCAGATAATGAATGATGAAATAAACAAGGTTGTCTCGAATTTTTTCAGAATGGGCATGATCCAGGGGAACACCAGTACTGCGGCCTGCGAGACGCCTTCGGAGTTGCTGAGTCAGACCGCTTTGGCGGTATATTCCCGACAGGAAAAGGCGGCGTTGGCATCGAGCCTTGATGCTGTCCGCTTCACTGAATATGCGGCGCAGGCCTACCCGATTTTTGATTCAATCCGGAGTACAAGCATCAGTGAGGATGAAGTAATTAATCAGATTAATAAAATTGGGAATAATGCAATTATAAATGACAAGAATGCTATTGACGCCAGCAATGCGACAAGTGCGATGAAAAACGTAGTGACTGTACTTTTTTCTGCCCGGAGTGACCCGGAACTTATGCAATTTATGATGGGTTATATTGATCAACACAAACTGGATTGAATGTAGGGTCCAGTATTTATATTAAATCAGCTTTCGTCCTGAAAGTGAGCCCACTGTTGGAATGCTCACTAATTCCGGTTCCGTCCGTATTAATAAGTCTCACTGCTGGTGGAGGGACGGGCAACCGGAAAAGTAGCTTTTTACCAGCATAGAATTGCCATCGCTTTATCCATTTGCCCCTGCCACAGTAATAAAAGCAACTTAAAAACTCATGAAAAAAGACCTCTTATCGAAATGTCATACTGCTTTCGTCCGATATAGTGAATGTCTGTATGCTGCGGGGGAAATAACATGCGAAAGAGCTATACCTATGGGATTCCTTTCGGACTCCATCGCGAAACTGGACGGTATCTGGACATCACGGAAGTAAGCAGAGGGAGTGCATGCAACTGTATCTGCCCCGGGTGTCGTACGGATTTGATCGCCAGGCAGGGTGAGGTCAAACTCTGGCACTATAGCCACACCACGGACCTCTTCGGTGATTGTGACGGCTTGATGGAGGCGATTCGGGGAAAAATTATTGAAGTTGTCCGGGAAAGACATCTTCTCGGTTTCCCGCATCTTCTGGCCGGTTATGAAGGCGGGAAGGTGCCACTTGATGAGGTAAGCGGCAGCGGAAGCATGTTCGGCGCCACGGCAGATCTGTTTGTGAAGGTTAACGACCTCTGTGTCGCCGTGTTTCTTGATACCGATCGCAGCGTGGCCGGGAAGCTGACGTTCGACCATCTCCATCCCTCGGAAATGGTAGCAGCATTACGTATCGATCTGCCGGATATAGAATACGAAATCAGTCAGGTACAACTTGGCAGGCGAGATGGAACCTACAGCGAACGTATCGAGAAAATTATCATTGATGAGACGGAGTCACGAGAGTGGTTGTATCATCCCATGATGCAGGAACTGGGGACTGAACCCCTGAAGGTTTATCAGGGCCGTGAGCCTGCGGAAGCAGGACCACTTCTCCAGCGTCTTTCCGACTGCTACATGAAGCTGCCGGACATCTTACCCCAGAGCATGAATACGCTGATAAGAATGCAGCAGGACACCATCGTTTGTTTGTGTCGGCTCACCGTCAGAGCATCCAATATAGCCCAGACTGATGAATTTCCGCTGTTTATACGTTACTTCCGTCTGCATTGTCTCGACACCAGTGAGCATGTGAATTACGAGAAATTGCTGAACTGGCAGGACATGATCACAAAATCACAGGAAGGGCAGTCGCTAACGATGGAGGAACGGGATTATCTCCAGGAAATCGCCCGTATTGGCCTCTACAACCACCGACTTAAAAGTGTCTGCCTGACGGCCTGCGAAGACAGTAAGGTGGCAACAACTGAAGGACCAACAAATTTCTCATTGCTCTGAAGGGGGCTGGGGAGTTACGGGCCTGGCGGGCATGGAAACGTAAACAAAATCTACTTGCTCGCCTTAAGCAGTAATGGGTTGTTCATTTCTTACATGGTCTCAGAGTACCTATCATGATCAGTCCGGTAATATAAACTGGCACAGCCATCATAACAGCCCAACGCTAATGGACATACATTAGCGTTGGGCTGTTATGGCCGAAAGACTGGATCAGGAGTTCCGGATTTTTGCGCGGTAGGTGTGTTTGATCCTTTCAATCGTGGCAAGAGATGCATTCCAGTAGCGTTCAGCGTCGGGGCGATATTGGTCATCGAAGATGCAAAGATTCAATAATAGTGTAATTAGCGTCTCCTGGCGGCAAAGTCAGTCGGCCGGAACTGGTAAACTGTATTCCACCTCACCCGGGCTGGCGGGCGACTGACGTCTTGCCGGTTCATAGCCGGTGGTCGCGTCTGACAATGCGGTGTCCTGCCGGTAGTGACGCTGGCAGGGAGGTTTGCCAAATATACCCTACAGGGACTTCAGGAATGAATACGTTCGAACAGTTTAAAGCACAGGTCACCCAACATGCCTGTGGACTCGGTCCGGAACAACTGGCCGGGTACTGGGGGCGGTCCACCAGCGGCGAATGTGTTTCGCCATCGTATGAAGTGTTCAGGGGTTATCCGACCCGCCATCCGCTGGCGGAGTTTGTGGAGATGGCTGCATCCCGCAACGGCATCAGGCCGGATGACTACCTGGGTGATTTACTCCGGGGGCCGCATGAGGTTGTCGGCTCCCTGACGGATGACAGCACGTCACCCGCCGCCAGCCTGCCTGTCTATTTCTTCCCGGGTGCCGGGATTTACGCTGCGGCGGTCAGTGATACCGAGGTGCTCGATGTCTGGATGAGCTGGCCTTGCTACCCGGAAAACTGGTGAACATCCGAAACCGGGTTAACCGGCCGGGGATGATTTCCACGACAGCTGGTGCGGACGTGATAACACAATTGCATGTCCTCATCCCTAATGCCCCCTGCCAGACCCTTCCGTGCGGTCAGGCTTCGCCTGATTCCCGATCGGCGCGTATACATCAGGCTATAACTCTTTGTTTTCTTTTTATTTTCTTCCTGTTTACTCGAAATTCGCGGGCGGCCTTGCCAGGGCACAATTGTCAAATACGTGATACTGATGGCTGCACATTGTTAATGTCGGGCACGATGTTTTGTAGTTAACAAGCACTAGTTGGATGAGGACATGCAACTTCATGATGTATCTGACGCTGTTGACTCATGGCAGTCGCCAGTTCAGTTACACCATAAACGTTAGCTTTTAATAAGAGAGGGTTACTATGTTTAGAACTGAGCAAAAGTCAGAGCATTTAGGCCAGGTCATGATGATTGATCCGGAGCTGGTTGGGCAGGGCATAGAGGTTGGACAGGTCGTTGTGTTTGATCTGGGGCACGCCAGCAAAGGCGTTGTGCATTTGATGCGCGAAAGCAAAAAGCGTGATTGTTTTTCCCCTACAACAGAGCGCAAACAGACTTTCAATATGACCGATCAAACTACCAAGGGAGGTTGATACGGGTAAGACGACTGTGGGGCACATCTCACACTGATGATGAGGTCATGCAACCTATTAGTCACCGACTTGGCTGATGTTATGATGTACATCGCTTTCATCTCTTTAGACCGGTCTGAAGTAGAGTCTCAATAATCCGTGAGGAATTCGTTATGAGCCGTGAAGTACCTGCTGGTAGGTTTTTTTGTATGGATGAGTTCCACAATCATCATATGAACGATGATGTCATTCGCGAAAGGCTCCGCTCAATAGACGGTATCCCCGGTGTGAGCTATCAGGTATATGGCGATAATGTTTTCGTGTTCGAGAAACTTGTCCAACTGGTGAAACAGAATGGCCATAACCTGGCAACAGCCTTAGACCTCGTTCCGCAGGCAACAATGACCGCCTCAGAGGCTATTGAGGAGTGGTCGGTCTTCCCGGCGCCATATTCTCGTGAGATCAATAATACCGACCATAGTCAGGCGATCTACCACCCTTATTTCAATGCGTATTTGCCCCGGAAATATCCTGACCGTGACGCCTGTAATGCGGATGCGACCAGATTGCTTCTCGGTAATCCTGTCGAGGGTGAGGGGGATTTTGTCTACCGGGGGCAGTCCATGATCCTTCGCCAGCCCTTTACACTCGACCGTCTTCCCCCACGGCCTGAATGGGATGTGCCGGTGTATGAAAATCCCGGTGCCTACACGCATCTCTGGAACACGGATTTTGTCAGTGGCTTCGCGCCGGTTTCCGAATCTTTGTTTAACGAGGTTAAATCAGCGGAGTGGGAATGGAACCACGCTATCGCCGCGACATGCGCGTACATGGGAAATCCGGAGTGTTTCGCCTCGTTGTGGCCCCGGGCGGGAGAGTTCGGACTGGAGCAGCTGGAGCTCAAATCCAGTGACGTTGACGAACTCGATCCGGAATACCACCAGCAATTCCAGGCTATATACCCGGAGCTGTCCATGTTGTCCCCGGCCGCTATCCAGAGAGCCTATGACGAGTACTGTGAATCGATGTGGGAATACCCTGAGAGGTGCGACGGATTTCTTTATCACCTTATTGGCAGTACCGTCAGTTCGAATGTGTCCCGCGACAACCCGGAAAAAACAGGAAGACTCATCGCACACGCATGGCTGACAGGAGCCTCGGTTGAGGATGCCTATCGTTTTGGCTCAGAGGCTCAGCAGTTCGATACCGCTCTTTCTGGGCTGGCGTATCAGGTATCCGTGGCCATGAAATTTGTTGCCGGTGATTCTGCGGCCGCAGGAAATGAAGGCCATCCGATCAGCACACTTTCCGATACCTTCCGTCAGATGAGAAAAGTAAGTAGTACCCTCCTGACGGCCACACAGAACGGCCGGAAATGATAAGCACTAACCAATATGGATTCTAACAAAAAGCACGATGAATACGTCGACTGGCTCATTGAGCAGGCAGACGATCATGAAATAAATGCCATCAGCTCAGGACTCAGAGATGCGTGGGAACTTTGTACGACCTTTCTGGCCTGTGTTTTGCTCGGCAGTGGGATGGTTCTTGCCTGCTTAAATATCACTCAGTAGGGAAATCTGATGACAACTCAAATTGAAGTTATGACGGTCGCTGAGCTGCATGCTCAACTACAACAGCTGGTGGATGATTGGCTCGGAGATATTCCGGTATGTGCGACAGATCTCCGCGCCCGGTAACGGTACCGGCGGCGACATTTTTCCGGTGAAAACCCAGCAGGACTACCGTGCCGCCTACCGTAAGCTCGAAGCGGATGGATATGCACCGGCCGTTATCGAACAAATGACCACAGGCGCTGCCTACAATCTGGCTTATCCACGAATCCCGTTAAAACGCTCTGAGAACGCCACCAGCGAACGGAAGCGAAAACCTGACGTGGACATTCAGGGAGAGCCTTGCGAGCGCTTTGTGACCCAGCGGAGCGGCGCAGCGCAGACAAAATTCAAGAATCTCCTTGTTGAGAATTTCGCGGGTCGGTGTGCGGTCACGGGATGGGTTAATGGTGGTGTGCTGGTAGCGGCTCATATCGAGCATGGGACGCGCTACAACCCTTCGAACGGCATCCTGTTGACGCCGACAATGCACGCGCTGTTTGACGCGGATCTGATGGGTATAGACCCGTCCACACTCACCGTTCATTTTAAACCGGGCATCGAGGCGGGAGAGCTGTTTGAAGGCAAAACGCTCAACCCGTTGGTGTATGACCTGGATACAGACCGGCTGGCTGCTCGCTGGGCTGATTTCCTCGGTACCGAGGAATAGATGGAAAATCCAGCCTATACCGGATGACAGTGTTTCCTGGTTAGGCACCTCATTCTGAGATGTGCTGACTGCACGCCACCATTTTATTGAAAACCGACAGAGTTGATACCACTAATGCCAAATTACCTTACGGGATATTTAAAAGCGACCATTGTTATTTTATCTGCGGGCCTGTCAGGTTGCGACCTGGCAAATGGTGCGACGGAAAGTGGAGTGTATCAGAAATACACGAATGGACCTTTCAGGGAGCCGACTATCGTGATGAGTCCGGGCTGGCGAATGGATGACCACGGCAAGGAAGCACTTATATTCGGGAGCAGCCAATGCCCAGATGCTAACGGCAACACTACGTCTGAGGGCGGTTGCGTCCTCATTGAGAATCACTCTGAGACTGTCGCGGTCATCGTTGTTGATGCGACAAAGCAATTCCGACGCCAGGAAACATGGACGATTGAACATAAAAAGGATCGGACCATTGTGATGCGCCCGGATAACAGTTATGTGATGCCCTGGGTAAAATAGCCAATTAAGTTAATCAAATTAGGATTCATACTATGGGCATTCAAGATTTGGTTGGAAAAGAAAGAGAGCTGATCGTCGTCGCACTACTGGCCCTGCATCGTGAACGCGTTAATAGTTTTAATTCAGCTTG
This sequence comes from Citrobacter sp. Marseille-Q5395, assembly GCF_947057495.1. Classification (NCBI taxonomy): domain Bacteria; kingdom Pseudomonadati; phylum Pseudomonadota; class Gammaproteobacteria; order Enterobacterales; family Enterobacteriaceae; genus Citrobacter; species Citrobacter sp. Marseille-Q5395. The sequence goes on from NZ_CAMSEL010000013.1 coordinate 94,449, forward strand.
CACGGCATGTTCATTAGCGGGGAAAGAATGGCCGGAACAGGAAATGTTTGGTATTAACGAAGTAATGAATGCCCTCCGCATGGTTGGTGCTTTGCCTGTGAGATAATGAGACCTGCTAGCTTCGCATCTGGCTGATTGATTGCCTGACCTATAACGGATTTCATGAGTTTTGAAGAGATTCTGATGTGGACGCCGTGAACAGGCCTCTTAGCGACGAGGGCTCGTTTTTATGACTAGGCGTGGACGCCAGTGCCAACCTGAATGAACAATGGGATGCAAACCGGAAACAACATGAACACCAGAGTGAATAAGCCTCAACCCGTCAGGCTTCGCCCTGTCTTCCAGAAACTGGAAGAGCTGGGGTTAACAGGGGAAATTATTTCCATTCGCACGGACGGGAAAACTGGAACCTTAACTCCAGACCTGAAGCCTGGTATCTTCAAAACGGGTCCCTGCCAAACGAAACGGATCATGACCGGCAACTGGGTTATCGCTGACTCAAGGGACTACTTTGAACATGTTGTTCTGTGTGTTGAGCGTCCAGACGGAGCCTATGACATATTCACCGGCTCTTTCATAAAATTATATCCGGTTGAAAACTGCAAAAGCAAAATCGTCGAAATGAGTAACCCTGTCCTGGTGGGCATGACTTACTCCATCCGGAAGGTTTTTAATGGAGGAAAGTTCAGTCGGCGAGGAATTGCCTATCTCTCGATCCCCGCAGTAACATCAACAAAAGTAACTTTTCCTTCCCGAACGTATCAGGAGGGGCAGGAACAAATCACAATGTCGAGCCCGGACCAGGCACCATTTTCCGAAGATGTCCGGAAAAACTGCGCCGGTACGTGTGTTCTTACCGGCGTTCGAGCCAGACAAAGAACTGAGGCAGCGCACATTAAACCCCGTCATGCTGGTGGTGAGCCGGATGTGACAAACGGGATTCTACTGCGAAGTGACATCCACACCCTCTTTGACAATTGGCACTTTTCAATCGACCCTGATTCAATGAAAGCCCGTTTCAGCCCGGATGTGCTCTCCGTCGATAAAGACTTGCTACAACTGGAAGGCAAGCAAATTGATTTTTCCCGCTTGCAAATGCCTATCAATATTGAATACCTGCGACATCACTGGAACGAATTTTTTAACCGTCATGGCAATCCATTCAGAAAGAAAGAGCCAAATAATAAAAATCAACAATTATGAAAAACGCCCAGTTAGCAGCAACATGCACTATGAGGCTATGTTAGCCTAATGGCATTCTTATTTGATAAAGCTTGCTACAAGAAGTTTTGTCAATGTTCAACCTGTTTATCAAACCTATGGAGATTATTTATGACTGGGAGTGGTATGAATACTGTACGCATAAACAATGAAGTGAAACACATCTCAGAGTTAGATTCCGAGACCCTTTCTCTTGAATGGAATAAACTGAAAAACGAAAATAACGAACTGTATCGCTGCATAAAGGAAGCAAATTCTGGTTGGCGAGGTTTTGTCCTTCGTTTGATAGGGGTTCATCTGCCTGATGGTAAAACAATTGTCATTCATGGTGTTAGCACTAAAAATGAATCTACTCACACTGAATAATACACAATAGAAAAACTGTTAGTATCAAAGATCACAATGAGGCTATGTTAGCCTTCGAACATTCACAAGAACTAAGAAATTCAAATGGCTTACGTTCAATTCGAGGTAAAAATGATGGCAGATATCAATGACTCTTATTATGCTCGTAACGAAAAGTGGATTAGGCCAGCACTGATTGCTTTTATATTTGCATTTGGCAATAGTCTCGGTGATATTCTCGGGGTTGCGAGCCCCATAGTTTCCACAGCAAGTATGTGGTTGGCTGCAATTGCGTTTATTATCACTGGTGTAATGGTGATGTTTACAGATACGATTTCAGCACATATTTTAAAATTGTTGGCGGTCGTGGCACTGTTAGGGGCAGTCATCACTTTAGTGATTCGCTATTTCACATAGAATCCCTCAATGAATGCACCGCTTGCACGCTTTCTGAGTTATTGTTTCCCTTTATAAACGTCGGCTTATGTATAGCGTTCATCTGCACAACGGGGACGTTGAGTGAATGAGAACTGCCGGATTGCGTTCCTGCATTACCACAATCAGAGATCCTGGTTGTGGTTTCTAAGAAAATTCTGAATATCGGTTCATGAGACCGGTGGTTACAACTTGTAATATATTAGACTTAGCTTTTGATTCATATATTTGTACTATACCCACATCATTTATATGGATGTAGGTCGCTATGGCGTTAAAAGGCAAATTAACTCTCAATGATGCAGATTATGCTCCATTTGAACTTAATGGGGTAGGCGTCTTTATGGCCTTTTCCGGAAACGGAATATACAGAAATCACGGTGGTTGCAGGGTTGTGCCGGATAATGGACCTAAGCGCTGGGCGTACCTCGCCGTTGTTCTCGACCTGTTCTCAAGAAAACCAGTGGGCTGGGCCATGTCGTTCTCGCCGGACAGCAGGCTTACCATGAAAGCACTGGAAATGGCATGGGAAACCCGTGGTAAGCCCGTCGGGGTGATGTTCCACAGCGATCAAGGCAGTCATTATACGAGCAGGCAGTTCCGGCAGTTACTGTGGCGATACCGGATCAGGCAGAGTATGAGTCGGCGTGGAAACTGCTGGGATAACAGCCCAATGGAGCGCTTCTTCAGGAGTCTGAAGAACGAATGGGTGCCAGCGACGGGCTATGTAAGCTTCAGCGATGCAGCTCACGCAATAACGGACTATATCGTTGGATATTACAGCGCACTAAGACCGCACGAATATAATGGTGGGTTACCACCAAACGAATCAGAAAACCGATACTGGAAAAACTCTAACGCGGTGGCCAGTTTTAGTTGACCACAACAGCACTGAGGTATCTGACGAGCAGTACGAACGCTTTCTGGGGCACAGCACGAGCAAGCAGGCTGAACAGATCCTACGCGGAGAGCAGCCAGCCAAGGGGCTTCAGTATGCAAAGCGAGCGAAGAAGCTCGCTTCTGAAAGAAAAGCCACAATTGATCTGGATAACGAGCACCTGTCTGAAATCGAAAAGTATCGGTAGCCCTAGACTTTTAGCCGCTGAAGATCTCTTAGATACCATTGGTGAAACTTGCTGAAGTCAGCCTTCTGTTTCTCTACCGTGCTGTTATAGATCGCATCACTGGCAACCGCACAAGCAGTCCAGCCAGCCTCATAGACGAAGCGAGTAGCTATCGGTGACTTCTTCGGGGTGCTATCCCAGCGGTTTTTGAGCCACCGCGCAAGCCCTTCATCAAGAGGGACAACCAGATTTAGCTGCTGTTTTGTGCGAGTGATACCGACATAAAACAGCCGACGTTCCTCCTCGATTTCCTCTTCGGCCGGAGGGGTGTTCATCGATGTGCGAACGCTGTAAACATCATCGGGTTTGCCGCCAGGAAATTCCTGCTCATTCAGCCCGATCAGTATTACGTTATCCCACTCCAGCCCCTTGGAACCATGCAATGTGGAAAGAATGAAGGGATCGCAGTCAGTAGCAGCCTCGCCTGGATTCAAGATAAGGTTTAAAAACGTGCGGGAATCGATCTTACTGGAGTCAAGTAGCTCCCCGATCCTCACGACCCCTCGTTGCTGGTCGTTCGATCCAGTGCGAGTTACACCCTCAGAGCCAACACTATCAATGAAACCCTCCATACTCAGGCGTCGTAACACATCGATAGCAGGCGTTTCCTCTCCGTCTTTCTGGCAGATAGTGGCGAGCCTGCCCAGCCGATCTTTTTGGTATTGTGCGCCCTCGAATAACTGACCTAGAGCAGACCATAGGTCGGCGTGCGGAGCCATCAATCCACTGAGCGCCGCTTTGAATTGCCCTTTCTGCCAGCTAAAACCAGCCTCCTTCAGAAAGCCGTAAACAATCGCTTGTTTGTTGGGATGGTTTTCCAGTAGCCGCAGATCGCCGTACACAGACAGCAAGACGCCAACTACCAGTATCCCGATTTCGGTGCGGGTGTGTAATGCGCTTGAACCATTGAGGTAGCGATAAGGTAGCCCACACAGGCGTAAAGCAATTTCCGCCTCAGCAAGGTTCGCCTTAGTGCGGGACAATATGGCTTGTGTTCCACTGCTCACCGAGAGGTTTGATAGCACCTTGGATAGGCAGTTATCAAAGTGCAATCTGACCTCTGTTTTGGGGGTGCTAGGATGACTGACACAAAGCTTGGTCAGCTTTGTAGAGTTGCGCCGAATTACCGAGTTAGCCATCAAGGAAAGCTCATGGCCAAATCTGAACGTGCATGACAGTTGAAACACCTTCGTATTCGGGTAGTGCCTTTCAAACAGTCCGCCGATAAAGTCTGGTCGAGCACCACGCCACTCATAAATACACTGGTTAACATCACCAACAGCCATAACTGACGTATCCGACTTAGATAGCAAGCGGGTCATGTCATGCTGTATCAGGTTAACGTCCTGATATTCATCAACAATGATGTGCTTGAAGTGGGCACCAAGGCTGCTGTCATTACGCAACAGTGCGACAGCCTCAATCAAACAGTCATCAAAGGTTCGCAGACTGTTTTCCTCCAGCAGCTCACAATAGCGGCCATAGGCGCGAATAAACTCCCGTTTGATGTTGCTGAACGTTGGATCATTGGCAGCATCAACAGGAGTTACGGCCGCCGCCCGGCAGCGAGCAATAAACAGCTCGAAGTTTTCAATTTCATTGGGGTCAATATAATTCGCCTCATGGTCAAAGCCATAGCGGTAGGCTTGCTTTACCAGTTGCTCATAGCGGTAGTCGCTTGGAGTAATGAGGTCTTTCTTCTTGATTATCTGTTGGCGTTCTCCGTAACCAACAATCTTTAAGGCCAAGCTGTGGAACGTGCGGATTTCTGGAATCACGCTCGACATCAGTGCCGTCTTCAACTTCTCCGTGAAGCTCACCTGCGCCGACTTGTTGTACATCAGGATCAGAATGGAGCGAGGATCAGTTCCCGTCTTGACCAGCCGCTCAACGCGCTTTACAAGTGTGGTTGTTTTCCCGCTACCAGGTACGGCTTTTACCAACGCATGTCCGGTGTCATGGCTGACAATACTTTTCTGCTCCCAAGTCAGTCTTTTTGTCATGCCTTAACCTTGTAATTGGCGCACTGACGGGCCTCGGTGTAGGGAACGATCTTTGCCTTACTGTGACATTGCAGATAGCCATCCTCCCATCGGCCTGCTTGCTCGCACATAATGCAGTTGGGAAATAGTGAATGAGGATCGGCGTGACGGATAAAAGCTCGTAAGTTATCAGCCAGCTCAGCGGCCCCTAACGATCTAGGCCATGTGTTCACGTCAGAATTGATTGTTAAATCCACTTCAGCGAGCGGCATCGTTTGTTCGTTGAGTCGGCCGGAACCACTTAAACTCCAGACAGACATATCCACGTTACCTACTGAGCAGACGCCGCTACAGGTGTCCACAGATTGAAACGGGGGAAGCCAGTTGAATACTCTCAGGATCTTCTCCTTGATCGAGTAGGCCCCGGTAAGCAACATCTGAATATCAGAGGCAGATTGGACCTTAAACTCAAGAATCGGGATACCGGCTTCGATCTTGTCTTGAGAGCAGGGGTGTGTGACACAAATCTCTACGTAGCAACGCCTTTCGCCAGTCGTATCATACAACATCACGTCTGGTCGCAGCCCTGTGACCTTATCGTGTTTTTCCAGCTCTGCCTGATCGAAAAATTGAGTCAAGTTGTAGCGTGCAGGCACGGATTTTACGCACTGACGTGCTTCGTCTCTAACTAAGGCTAAATGAGAACCATTACAGGCAACCCGGCGCTCCAGCTCAAGGCTAATAGGGGTTTGAGGTCCAATGATGTAAAAAACCACGATAAGAAGATAACCTGCTGTTTTTATTTAAAAAAAGCAGAAACCTTTCTGTTGTTAATGTTTTTTAATTTTTCCCCTTGAAAAATAAAGGATTGCCCCACTATCATGGTCGAATAAATAACTAATTTGTGCGGATTTAGGAGGCCGCTTGGAAAAGGGAAAAGATCCTACGCCAAGGCTTTTTTAGCAGAAAGGTGTCAGTAACTACCTGAATTAACCCTGCTACGCCGTTTTTGCGTAAGAAACCGAACGTTTTCATACCGTTGGCCTTCAAACCACTATGGAAAAAATAAAAGGGTGATGTGATTGAGTAAAAAAAAATGGCACTGTTGCAAATAGTCGGTGGTGATAAACTTATCATCCCCTTTTGCTGATGGAGCTGCACATGAACCCATTCAAAGGCCGGCATTTTCAGCGTGACATCATTCTGTGGGCCGTACGCTGGTACTGCAAATACGGCATCAGTTACCGTGAGCTGCAGGAGATGCTGGCTGAACGCGGAGTGAATGTCGATCACTCCACGATTTACCGCTGGGTTCAGCGTTATGCGCCTGAAATGGAAAAACGGCTGCGCTGGTACTGGCGTAACCCTTCCGATCTTTGCCCGTGGCACATGGATGAAACCTACGTGAAGGTCAATGGCCGCTGGGCGTATCTGTACCGGGCCGTCGACAGCCGGGGCCGCACTGTCGATTTTTATCTCTCCTCCCGTCGTAACAGCAAAGCTGCATACCGGTTTCTGGGTAAAATCCTCAACAACGTGAAGAAGTGGCAGATCCCGCGATTCATCAACACGGATAAAGCGCCCGCCTATGGTCGCGCGCTTGCTCTGCTCAAACGCGAAGGCCGGTGCCCGTCTGACGTTGAACACCGACAGATTAAGTACCGGAACAACGTGATTGAATGCGATCATGGCAAACTGAAACGGATAATCGGCGCCACGCTGGGATTTAAATCCATGAAGACGGCTTACGCCACCATCAAAGGTATTGAGGTGATGCGTGCACTACGCAAAGGCCAGGCCTCAGCATTTTATTATGGTGATCCCCTGGGCGAAATGCGCCTGGTAAGCAGAGTTTTTGAAATGTAAGGCCTTTGAATAAGACAAAACGCTGCCTCATCGCTAACTTTGCAACAGTGCCCCTAATCGTGTTCAGCAGAATAGCCGGAGGAAGTTTCCTACTGTCGATAAGAAAGGATTGGCACAGGGAGTGTGAATATCGAAACACCATCACAGAATAATGCCAGATAGAAATGCGATAGTAGGGTTGGATATTTAAATAAGGAGCATCCCGACTTAAAATGAATATGACTGCGTAACCAGGCGCAATAAAAAAAGCGAAAGAATCGCTTTTATTCTGGTTGTTTTTTCGAAGAGTGACCGTTTTCTGAGATGACAAGAAATAAGGAAGTCCTATGATCGCTAGCGGAATAGTTCAAAAACTGAATGCGCAAATGAATCAGGAGTTTTATACCTCAAATTTGTATCTTCAGCTCAGCCAGAGGTGCAGCGAGAATAGCCTTAATGGCACCGCACTATTTTTGCGTCATCAGGCGCAAAATACGGTGACGCAAATGATGCGCATGTACGAATACATCAAACAGAGCGGCGCCACGCCGGTGTTACAGGAGCAACACGCCCGGTGCGGTGAATTTTCCACGCTGGAAGATCTGTTTGAGCAGACGGTAAGCGATTACCAGAAGCGCATTAATGCGCTGACCTCTTTGACGGAAGACGCCCAGGCAGCAAACGATAAGTCAGCGATTAACTTCCTGAAGCGATACAGAAAAGAGGAAATCGTGGACGGGACGCTGTTGCAAATCATTCTGGATGAAGTCCGCAGCGCTAAAAAAGCGGGCATCAACATGCAGCAAACCGACCACTATCTGGTTGGCGTGATCGATCGCTATCACTAAATCAATTTCGCAGTACGAGGAGGTTTTACGCCTCCTCAGAAAATCTGTTTTACATCAGAAACAGAGGTTTATGCCAGTGAACATTTGATACCCAACACGTCATAGTGATTTTTTAACTTAGCGTTTTTATATCGTGCCAAAAATGTCTCTGCTTGTGTCTTTATATTAAGGAAGGTGCGAATAAGCAGGTCATTTCTTCCCAAGCTGACTCGCTGATTAAAATTTCGCGGATCTGGGCCGATTTTTTTCCCGCAAACACATCGAATCAGCCTATTTAGGCTATTTTTTCCACCATTTCTGGCGTTATTTCCGGTTTTTACTGAGATCTCTCCCACTGACGTATCATTTGGTCCACCCGAAACAGGTTGGCCAGGGTGAATAACATCGCCAGTTGGTTATCGTTTTTCAGCAGCCCCTTGTATCTGGCTTTCACGAAGCCGAACTGCCGCTTGATGATGCGAAACGGGTGCTCCACCCTGGCACGGATGCTGGCTTTCATGTATTCGATGTTGATGGCCGTTTTGTTCTTGCGCGGATGCTGCTTCAAGGTTTTTACCCTGCCGGGACGCTCGGCGATCAGCCAGTCCACATCCACCTCGGCCAGCTCCTCGCGCTGTGGCGCTCCTTGGTAGCCGGCATCGGCTGAGACAAATTGCTCCTCTCCATGAAGCAGATTACCCAGCTGATTGAGGT
>NZ_CAMSEL010000014.1:0-166434 GCF_947057495.1 Citrobacter sp. Marseille-Q5395
ATTTGCCTGGCGGCTGTAGCGCGGTGGTCCCACCTGACCCCATGCCGAACTCAGAAGTGAAACGCCGTAGCGCCGATGGTAGTGTGGGGTCTCCCCATGCGAGAGTAGGGAACTGCCAGGCATCAAACCAGTGAAGAAGCCCATCCTGCCGGATGGGCTTTTTTGCGTCTGCGGACTGCAGGAAATACTGCCGTCCGGCACTGTTTTGCCCCTCTTTATCCCGTCGGGATCAATAAAACCGTCTCTTTTTCCTCTACCGTACTACCCTACAGACAGATATCAGTGCGCGTAAATACACATATCTTTCTGATACCCGTCATGTATGTACCCGTATTGCTGTACAGGGACAGTTACACTTGTTTTTATAGATCTCTACAGCTGCTTATCATGTTGTACGGTAACTGTATCGGCAAAATTTGCGCGTTAGTTGCGCTGGTTGAAGGGGGAAGCATGGCGTGTTGATGACGGATAAATATCAGGGATATGCTGAAAAGCAAAAACCCAGCCATAGGCTGGGTTCTTTAAATAGTGGTGCCCGGACTCGGAATCGAACCAAGGACACGGGGATTTTCAATCCCCTGCTCTACCGACTGAGCTATCCGGGCAACGGGGCGCATTAAACCGTATTCACGTCTGCCAGTCAATCAAATTTCAGGAAAAGCTGTTCAACCGCTTAATATTACGGCAATCTGTGCGTTTTTGCCTGAAGTTTGCACAAATCCACCGGTCTGATGCGATTTAAACCGTGTCTGCACTTTTTTCCCAATGCGCAATACCCGTTTATTTCATCGTAGACAGGAATGCACGCTTAAGTCAGCGCACCACCCTGGCGGCATTGGGCGAAGCGCAGGATATCTTCAGCCAGGCGGTGTGCCGTTTCCACGTCCGCATGGCTACGATTGACCAGCATGCGGCTGAGACAGCCTTCCAGCACCAGCTCCATCTGCCTGGCAACCATCGCCGGGTCGTCAACTTCCAGCATAGTCAGCAGTTCGTGGGTAAAGTCATGTGCCGCTTTTTTTTGCTGTCCAGCTAACTGATGGATAGGATGCTCTGGGTCGGGGTAAAACGTACAGGCAGCAATGAACAGGCAGCCTGGATAGCGATTGTTGCTCACGCATTCGGCAAGGGCGTTGTAGCGTGCCAGGAGTTTCTGCTCAGCACTCAGGGTATCATCCAGCAGAAGCTGACGTCGCCAGATATCCACTCGTTGACTGAGGTAACGTAGCGCGTCATACAAAATGGCTTCTTTATCGGGCCAAAAACGCTGTAGCTCATCAAGGGGATAATCAATGTGTTCAGCCACCATTTCCAGCGTGGTATTGGCTATACCTTGAACCTCAAGTAATTTCAGGGCTTCTCCCAGGACATCTTCACGTTGCACGGTATTCTCCTCCGTTTTCCTTTTGCAAGTGTTGCTCACGGTTGGTGATTGTGCAAATGCGCACTGAAGGTTGCGGCATCCATAAAGCCGGTAACGCGGGCGTCCGGATGTTCTTTACCCTGCGCATCAAAAAACAAGATCGTTGGCAATCCTAATACCTGTAGATGTTTTAGCAGAGCGATATCCTGCGCACTGTTTGCTGTGACATCTGCTTGCAACAGTACCGTATCGCCTAAGGCTTGTTGAACCTGCGGATTACTGAAGGTGTACTTCACAAATTCTTTACAGGCAACGCACCAGTCTGCGTACAGATCCAACATGACCGGGCGACCTTTAGCTTGCTCCAGAGCCTGATTTAATTCTTCCACCGATGCTACTTTAGTGAAGTTCAAATGTGTCTGAGTTTGCGCATGTGGAGCACCAAACGTCCAGTCCTGTAACGGACGCACGCTCACCAGAGCGCCAGCTAACAGAATAATTTGGACGATACGCATCCACGTACGCTTCGCCTGTAGACTGGTGATAAATGCCCAGCCAAAGAATGCGACGCCCAGCAGTGACCACAAGCGTATTCCCCACTCGTCGCCGGTAATGCGTTCAAGCAAAAATATGGGGAGCGCAAGGATGACAAACCCAAAGGCTGTTTTAACATGTTCCATCCATGGGCCGCTTTTGGGCAGAAGTCGGTTACCAAATACGGTAATTAGCATCAGGGGTAACCCCATCCCTAGTGCATACAGGTACAACGTGCCGCCTCCCAGCCACATGTTTCCGCTCTGGGCGATGTAAAGCAAAATTGCGCTCAGTGGTGCGGTGGTGCAAGGAGAACAGATCAGCCCTGCAATCGCTCCCATCGCAAGCACGCTTCCGGGAGAGCCGCCTTGCTGGCGATTGCTCATCAGCGTGAGCCGCGTTTGCAGTGAAGAAGGTAGCTGCAGCGTGAACAGACCAAACATCGACAGAGCCAGCAGTGTAAAGATGACGGCAAGGCCAATCAGTACATAAGGATGCTGTAGTGCAGCCTGGAACTGTAGGCCTGCCGCTGCAACGACCAGACCCAGCGCGGTGTAGGTGAGCGCCATTCCCTGCACGTAGATGAAGGTCAGCAGCAGCGCTCTCCCGGTTGATAAGCGTTGCTTCCCACCCAGTACTATGCCGGATATCAGCGGATACATCGGTAGTACGCAAGGCGTAAAGGCGATGCCAATTCCGATCAACAATGCCCACAGGGCGGAAAAGGGAAGCTCGGTCTCTGGCTCTGGCTGTGATTTTTCTTCCGGCAATACCGTGACTGGTGTTGTATCTGTAAGGGCGGCAACTTCGCTTAACGGTATGGTTTTAGTCTCCGGCGGATAGCAAAATCCGGCGTCGGCACAACCCTGATAAGTGACCGTGATTGTAGCGCCAGATGTGGCCTGATTTACCGTAACCGGAATGTTCAACTGCTGGCGGTAAATTTCACTCTTGCCGTAAAACTCATCTTCATGCCAAATACCTGGCGGTAGTTTTACTTCGGCAATACTGGCCTGAGATGGCGTAATGCTTACCTGTTTACGATAGAGATAGTAGCCGTCCTTGACCTGCCAGGAGAGGTTCAGGTCGTGTTGGTTTTGCTGGAAATCAAAAACAAATGCCCGATCGGCAGGGACGAACTGCGAGCGGCCAGGCGAGTCGAATAATCCGGCAAAGGTGGATGTGCTGCACAGCAGCAGGATCAGCGTAAGGATGCGTTGAGCCATGAGCGGTAATCAAAGTCTCCATGAGTGACGGGTAAAACCAGAAGCTCAGGGGTTTGGTACGGGTGATGAGACTTCAGGCAATCGAGAAGGGCTTGCTGATGCGTTACTGCGGTTTTTAAAATCATCTGGACTTCATATTCCTGCTCAAGCTTGCCTTCCCAATAATAGAGGGAGGTCGCGCCAGGCAGAAGTGTTACGCAGGCGGCCAGTTTTTCAGCCAGCACTTTAGCGGCCAGATCCTGGGCTGTTGCTTCGTCCGGGGCGGTGCAGAGCACCACAACGGTATCGGGGATGGGGATATCCTGACTCTTTACATCAAGCATAAACACCTCGAAAGAACAGAGTAACCAGCAAGAGAAGGGTCACTATACAACGGACGAGGGAAGGATGTTAGTTAAAGCGAGGTGAGGGGAAAGAACTGCAGGGCGCTTGCACACCCTGCAGGTAAAACTTAAAGCATGAAGCTGCCCAGCAAGAAGCCGAAGCAAACCGCCAGAACCACACCCAGAGTGCCAGGGATGAAGAACGGATGGTTAAAGACGAATTTACCGATGCGGGTTGTACCGGTGTCATCCATCTGAACCGCAGCAACCAGCGTTGGGTAAGTTGGCAGAATGAACAGGCCAGAAACGGCGGCGAAAGATGCTACAGCCGTCAGCGGAGAAACGTTCAGTGCCAGAGCCATCGGCATCAGTGCTTTAGCCGTTGCTGCCTGAGAGTACAGCAGTGCAGAAGCAAAGAAGAAGATGACTGCCAGCAGCCACGGATGACCCTGAATCACGCTACCTGCAGTATCTTTGATCCAGTCGATGTTGTGAGATACGAAGGTATCACCCAGCCATGCCACACCCAGGATACAAATACAGGCGCTCATACCGGCTTTGAAGGTACTGGAGTTCAGGATGGCGTCAGTTTCAACGCGGCAGATAATCGTGGTCAGCGTCGCGACGCTCAGCATGATGATCAGAATTGCGTTAGTGGTGTTCATCAGCGGTTTAGCAACCAGACCGAGGCTTGGGCTGTTGACGATGGCATAAACGACTACACAAACTACACCCAGCAGGAACAACCATACGGAGGTCTTCGCACCGGCTTTGATTTCAACTTGTCTTTCGCCGCGCAGTTCGACCAAACCTTCTTCCAGACGTTTACGGTAAACCGGGTCGTCAGACAGTTTGGAGTTGAACAGTGCGGTGATCAGGAAAGACATCACCAGAACCGCCAGCAGGGTGGATGGAATGACCACAGACAGCAGGTGGATGTAGCTGATTCCATGACCTTCCATTACGGAAGACATATAAACCACGGCTGCGGAGATAGGTGATGCGGTAATCGCAATCTGTGCAGAAACCACCGCAGTAGACAGAGGACGGCAAGGTTTGATCCCTTGTTCCTTCGCCACTTCAGCGATAACCGGCAGCGTTGCCAGAGAGATGTTGCCTGTACCAGCAAAGATAGTCAGGAAATAGGTCACGATAGGAGCAAGGATCGTGATGTATTTCGGGTTTTTGCGCAGCAGTTTTTCAGTCTGATGAACCAGATAGTCCAGACCACCGGCAATCTGCATGGCTGAAATGGCTGCGATAACCGCCATGATAATGGAAATAACGTCGAACGGAATTGTACCCGGTTTTACGCCGATAGCGGCGAGAACCAGAACACCCAGCCCACCTGCGAATCCAATACCGATACCCCCAAGTCTGGCACCCAAAAAGATTGCCAGCAAAACGATGATAAGTTCTAAAACTATCATATTAGCCTTCCTTGTTGTTTAACAAGTTGATATTAAATTGTTGTTTTTAAGTAACTTCGAGTAAGAAAAAAGGCACGTCATCATGACGTGCCTTCTCTGGTACTACCCTACACGATTACTGTTCGCTTTCATCAGTATAACGTTTTGCTTTATAAGCAGGGTGCATCAGGTTTTGTGCAGAGAAGATATCGTCCAGTTCTGCTTCGGTCAACAGGCCGCGCTCCAGGACAACTTCACGTACGCTCTTACCTGTTTCGGCACAAATTTTACCGACGATGTCGCCGTTGTGGTGACCGATGAACGGGTTGAGGTAGGTGACGATACCGATGGAGTTGTATACGAATGCTTCACACACTTCTTTGTTAGCGGTGATGCCGCTAACGCATTTTTCCAGCAGGTTGTAGCAAGCGTTGCTCAGAATATGGATAGATTCGAACATTGCCTGGCCGATTACCGGTTCCATTACGTTCAGCTGCAGCTGACCTGCTTCAGATGCCATGGTGACGGTGACATCGTTACCGATGACTTTAAAGCATACCTGGTTTACGACTTCCGGAACAACCGGGTTCACTTTTGCCGGCATGATGGAAGAGCCAGCCTGCAGTTCCGGCAGGTTGATCTCGTTCAGACCAGCACGTGGGCCAGAGGAGAGCAAACGCAGGTCGTTACAGATTTTGGACATCTTCACAGCCAGACGTTTCAGTGCACTATGCACCATAACGTATGCGCCGCAGTCGGAGGTTGCTTCAATCAGGTCTTCAGCCGGAACGCAGGCAAAACCAGTAACTTCAGCCAGTTTTTGCACTGCCAGCGGAGAGTACTCTTTCGGTGTGTTCAGACCAGTACCGATTGCTGTTGCGCCGAGGTTAACTTCCAGCAGCAGCTCTGCGGTACGACCAATGTTTTTCACTTCTTCTTTCAGCAGTACGCTGAAAGCACGGAATTCCTGACCGAGGGTCATCGGTACAGCATCCTGCAACTGGGTACGGCCCATTTTCAGGATGTCCTGGAATTCAACGGCTTTTTGTTCGAAGCCTTCGCGCAACTGGTTCAGAGCATCAATCAGTTTGATGATAGATGCGTAAACAGCGATACGGAAACCGGTCGGATAAGCGTCGTTGGTGGACTGACATTTGTTCACGTGGTCGTTCGGGTTCAGGTACTGATATTCACCTTTCTGGTGACCCATCAGTTCCAGACCGATATTGGCCAGCACTTCGTTGGTATTCATGTTGACGGAGGTACCCGCACCGCCCTGGTAAACGTCTACCGGGAACTGATCCATGCATTTTCCGTTATTCAGGACTTCATCACACGCCGCGATAATGGCATTTGCCACACTCTTAGGAATGGTTTGCAGCTCTTTGTTGGCCAGGGCCGCTGCCTTTTTAACCATTACCATACCGCGAACAAATTCAGGAATATCACTGATTTTGTTATTGCTAATGTAGAAGTTTTCAATCGCTCTCAGAGTATGAACACCGTAGTAGGCGTCCGCTGGAACTTCCCTGGTACCCAACAAATCTTCTTCGATACGAATGTTGTTTAACATGTGAACCTTCTTTTTCAAGCTGCCAATGATTTTACTAAACACACAGGATATATGTGATTTCGATTGTTTCTCGACCGACGATTATCCCCTGCATCGGTCTGATACCCGAGATCATATGCTGCTTCAGGATTTCTACCGTAATCTGGATCACTTAAAGTGTGGAATTTACCCCTTATTTATTATTATGTGAAATAGATCACCCCTTTAGGATTAATACCAAATATAAGTGTACAAACAGCTTGAAATTTTGCTAACGACCTCAACATCTGACTAATGCGAGTCGCACAACCATTCAGACAGGCGTTGCGAAAACGGCTGTTATTTACAGGAGAGTCCTTTGCGCTGGATACCATTACTTGCCATCTTTCTTTATGTTTACATTGAGATTTCTATCTTTATCCAGGTCGCCCATGTGTTAGGCGTTCTGATGACCCTGCTCCTGGTTATCTTCACTTCGGTCATCGGGATGTCGCTGGTACGCAACCAAGGGTTCAAGAATTTTCTGCTGATGCAGCAAAAGATGGCGGCAGGTGAAAGCCCCGCTGCAGAAATGATTAAAAGCGTGTCGCTGATTATTGCTGGCTTGCTGCTGGTGCTTCCTGGCTTCTTCACCGACTTCCTTGGTCTTCTTCTTTTATTACCTCCAGTACAGAAGCATCTGACCATGAAGCTCCTGCCGCACCTGCGTTTTTCTCGTATGCCTGGTGGCGGTTTTGGCGCCGGAACCGGCGGTGGTGAGACGTTTGACGGAGAATTTCAACGCAAAGACGACGATCGCAACCGTCTTGACCATAAAGACGATGATCGTCGGGATTAACTCTCTGAAATGATCGCCCGGTAGCGCTAAGCTTACCGGGCCTCAGCCTGCTTCCGCTTGGGTAAAAACAGCCACAGTGCTGCCAGCATAATCAACGCATACATACTCTTCCAACCGACCATAGCCAGCAACAGCAGGCACAGCAGACAACCAATAACCGCTAAAGCGCGATAGTGTCCTTTCAGTAATCGACATCCTGCCAGCATGCACAGTAGATAGATCATAATAAAGATGCCGTTAGCGTAGACGATTAATGCGTCGAGATTGATTTGCAGCACATAAATGCACAATGTACTGACCACGCAGCAGCCCAACACTGCGTTCAGCGCATTGCGCGGAAGATGACGAGGGGACAGGCGAGCCAGATAGTGGTCCGGTTTATATTGTGCTTGTGACCACACCAGTCTGGCGAAACTCTGAATATAAATATTCAGGCTGGCAAAACAGGCCAGATAACCAATGACACAGGCTATCCACAGCGCTTGCACGCCAAACAGCTGCACGACAATTTCGGGCAGTGAAGCCGCCGCAGCCATCTGCTCACCGTAAGCACCGAAATGGAGTACTACCACCGTACACGCCCAGTAAACGGTACCGGCCAGCAGCAGGCCTGTCATCAGCGCGCGCGGGAAATCTCTCTCGGGGTTTTTGAATTCGGACGCCAGGTGTGCAAACGCTTCAAGGCCGACAAAACACCAGAACATTACCGACAGCGCCGCGAACAATCCGGGAAGTTCAATGTGACTGACAGAAGGGAAGGGGATTTCGCCCGGCCTTAGCTCTCCAGCCCACCAGATAGCGACAATAAGAGCAACAATCAGCCCGGCAATCACCGTTTGCAGGTTAGCGCTGGAGCTGGCACCGCGTGAACCGATGTACCACACCAGGACCAACGTACCGAGTTCTGCCAGCAACAGTTGCCAACCATGCCAGCCAAACATCGCCTGACCGAATCCGGCAGCAATATGGAGTGCAGCAGGGAGGCCAACGGGAATAACCGATAAAAATAGCCAGCCGGTGACGCGTTCCAGACGTGGGCCAAAAGCCATTCCGACGAAATGCGCCACACCACCCGCGCTGGGGAAATGGCGACCGAGTACGGCAAAGACAATGGCGATGGGAAAGACTAAAACGATGAGAACTGGCCATGCCCACAGGCTGTTATTGCCAGCGACTAACGCGGCCAGTGCGGGAACGGCAAATACGCCCGTACCGAGTAATGATGTCGATAACAAGCCGATACCCTGAGCCAGCCCCAGTTCTTGTTTCAGTCCACTCATAATTAGTTATTGTCCGGTTATGCCTGAAAGTCAGGCAACTACGCAGTTTTTCGATGTTATCACAATCGGATTTGCTTATGACGAGATGGCAGAAATCGTTATGAAATGTGAGGTGCGTCGGTGTTTTGACGGGATTTTATCCTGATATAAATTTTTTTTCGCTTGCCCCCTTGAAGGCACAAATTCTCATCCCCATCTCTCTGGGCACTAGCCGGGAAACCGTTTACGGGCCGGCGTCACCCATAACTGATAAAGACTTTCTCAAAGGAGAGCTATCAATGAGTATTCGTCCGTTACATGATCGTGTGATCGTCAAACGTAAAGAAGTTGAATCCAAATCTGCTGGCGGCATCGTACTGACCGGTTCTGCAGCGGGTAAATCAACTCGTGGCGAAATCATCGCTGTCGGTAAGGGTCGCATCCTGGACAACGGTACTGTACAGCCGCTGGACGTAAAAGTCGGCGATATCGTAATTTTCAACGATGGCTACGGTGTTAAATCTGAGAAGATCGACAATGAAGAAGTGTTGATCATGTCTGAAAGCGACATTCTGGCGATTGTTGAAGCTTAATCCGCGAACGACACTGAACATACGAATTTAAGGGAAAGAGAAAATGGCAGCTAAAGACGTAAAATTCGGTAACGACGCTCGTGTGAAAATGCTGCGCGGCGTAAACGTACTGGCAGACGCAGTGAAAGTTACCCTCGGCCCGAAAGGTCGTAACGTAGTTCTGGATAAATCTTTCGGTGCACCAACCATTACTAAAGATGGTGTTTCTGTAGCACGTGAAATCGAGCTGGAAGACAAGTTCGAAAACATGGGCGCACAGATGGTGAAAGAAGTTGCCTCTAAAGCGAACGACGCTGCAGGTGACGGTACCACCACCGCGACCGTTCTGGCTCAGTCTATCATCACTGAAGGCCTGAAAGCTGTTGCTGCGGGTATGAACCCGATGGATCTGAAACGTGGTATCGACAAAGCTGTTGCTGCTGCGGTTGAAGAGCTGAAAGCACTGTCCGTACCGTGCTCCGACTCTAAAGCTATTGCTCAGGTTGGTACTATTTCCGCTAACTCCGACGAAACCGTAGGTAAGCTGATCGCAGAAGCGATGGATAAAGTCGGTAAAGAAGGCGTGATCACCGTTGAAGACGGTACCGGTCTGCAGGACGAACTGGACGTGGTTGAAGGTATGCAGTTTGACCGCGGCTACCTGTCCCCTTACTTCATCAACAAGCCGGAAACTGGTGCTGTAGAGCTGGAAAGCCCGTTTATCCTGCTGGCTGATAAGAAAATCTCCAACATCCGCGAAATGCTGCCGGTTCTGGAAGCCGTTGCTAAAGCTGGCAAACCGCTGCTGATCATCGCTGAAGATGTTGAAGGCGAAGCGCTGGCTACGCTGGTTGTGAACACCATGCGTGGTATCGTGAAAGTGGCTGCAGTTAAAGCTCCTGGCTTCGGCGATCGCCGTAAAGCGATGCTGCAGGATATCGCTACTCTGACTGGTGGTACCGTTATCTCTGAAGAGATCGGTATGGAGCTGGAAAAAGCGACCCTGGAAGACCTGGGCCAGGCAAAACGCGTTGTGATCAACAAAGACACCACCACCATCATTGATGGCGTGGGTGAAGAAGCGGCAATCCAGGGTCGTGTGACTCAGATTCGCCAGCAGATCGAAGAAGCAACTTCCGACTACGACCGTGAAAAACTGCAGGAGCGCGTAGCGAAACTGGCAGGCGGTGTTGCAGTTATCAAAGTAGGTGCTGCTACCGAAGTTGAAATGAAAGAGAAGAAAGCACGCGTTGAAGATGCCCTGCACGCTACCCGTGCTGCGGTAGAAGAAGGTGTTGTTGCTGGTGGTGGCGTAGCGCTGATTCGCGTAGCGTCCAAACTGAGCGAACTGCGTGGCCAGAACGAAGACCAGAACGTGGGTATCAAAGTTGCGCTGCGCGCAATGGAAGCTCCGCTGCGTCAGATCGTTCTGAACTGCGGTGAAGAGCCGTCTGTTGTGGCTAACACTGTGAAAGCAGGCGACGGTAACTACGGTTACAACGCTGCAACTGAAGAATACGGCAACATGATCGACATGGGTATTCTGGATCCGACCAAAGTAACCCGTTCTGCTCTGCAGTACGCGGCTTCTGTTGCGGGTCTGATGATCACCACCGAGTGCATGGTTACCGACCTGCCGAAAGGCGATGCGCCTGACTTAGGTGCTGCTGGTGGAATGGGCGGCATGGGTGGAATGGGCGGCATGATGTAATTGCCCACACCCTGCATCCTTCAGGTTGCAGATGTGTTGGCTGCGTTTGCTAACCCCTGTTGCTTACTCTAGTAAGCTCCCGGGGATAAACAAACTTGCCGCCTTGCTGCAACCAGAATGATTTGGGTGTTCATCTCCCATAAATGAAAAACCCCCAGACAGAAATGTCCGGGGGTTTTTCTTTTGGTCATCTTTTTAGTATATGATTCAGCTACGGACAAAAGGTCCAGCTCATTGATTATGGGGAATAACATGCACGTGAAATATTTAGCAGGGATCGTTGGTGCCGCGCTACTGATGGCGGGTTGTAGCTCCAGCAACGAACTGAGTTCAGCCGGACAAAGCGTACGCTTTGTCGAAGAGAAGCCAGGCGCAGAGTGTCAACTGGTTGGTACTGCGACCGGTAAACAAAGCAACTGGCTTTCTGGTCAGCATGGCGAAGAAGGTGGCTCTATGCGCGGTGCGGCAAATGACCTGCGTAATCAGGCTGCGGCAATGGGCGGTAACGTGATTTATGGTGTCAGCAGCCCATCGCAAGGGATGCTATCCAGTTTTGTCCCGACTGCCAGTGAGATGATTGGTCAGGTTTATAAGTGCCCTAACTGATAAACGCTGGCGTTGCCGGATGGCGACGCTAAAGCGTCTTATCAGGCCTACAGGTGCAAGTGACCGTAGGCCTGATAAGCGTAGCCTCGACGGGTATTATCAGTTTTGTCTTAATTGCAAATCCAGCGGTGTCTTGCTTGGCTCCCCGCCAATTTCGCGTGCCAGTTTGGGCACCATATAACCTGACACCAGCGTCAACAGTTCGCGCATGATTTGCCGCGCTTCATCGTCACTGACTATAAAGTGGGCAGCTCCCTGTACCTTATCCAGTACGTGCAGGTAATAAGGCATCACTCCCGCATCAAACAGTGCATTGCTGAGATCGGCCAGCGTTTGCGCGTTATCATTTACACCACGCAACAATACGCTTTGGTTGAGCAGCGTGACGTTCGCTTTGCGCAATCGGGTCATCGCCTGACGAAATTCTTCATCGATTTCGTTAGCGTGGTTAATATGATTTACCAGCAGAACTTGCAGACGTGATTGTTCGAACCGGGTTGCCAGCTTTTCCGTGATACGTGCCGGGATAACAATCGGCAGACGGCTGTGAATACGCAGACGTTTTATATGCGAAATGGCTTCCAGTTGCGTTAGCAACCAGTCCAGTTCATGATCCTTGGCCATTAGCGGATCGCCACCAGAAAAGATAATTTCATCGAGTTCCGGGTGGGTGGCGATGTAATCTAATGCGACCTGCCAGTTACGCTTATTCCCTTGATTATCGGCATAAGGGAAATGGCGACGGAAACAGTAACGGCAGTTTACCGCGCAGCCGCCTTTTACCAGCAGTAACGCCCGATTGCGGTATTTATGCAGCAATCCTGGCACGACGCTGTGTTGTTCATCCAGCGGGTCAGTAGAGAATCCAGGTGCGGCGACGAATTCATCCTGTGAGGTGAGTACCTGACGCAGCAGGGGATCGTTGGGGTTACCTTTCTCCATACGAGCGATAAACGATCGCGGTACGCGTAGAGCAAAAAGACGTTTTGCCTCGCGACCTGCGAGCAAGTTTTCATCAGCGTCTATATTCAAAAGACGTAATAGTTCATCCGGATCGGTGAGAACATCGGCAAGTTGTACTAACCAATCTTCTCTGGATGGGGTGTTTAGGGTTACAATATGCGCCATTTTGTGGCTTAGCTACCAGTTAACAATTTTCAGAGGGCCTTATGGCGACTTACTATAGCAACGATTTTCGTGCCGGTCTTAAAATCATGATGGACGGCGAACCTTATGCGGTTGAAGCCAGTGAATTCGTTAAACCGGGTAAAGGCCAGGCTTTCGCGCGCGTTAAGCTGCGCCGTCTGCTGACCGGTACTCGTGTAGAGAAAACTTTCAAATCTACTGACTCCGCTGAAGGCGCAGACGTTGTAGATATGAACCTGACTTACCTGTACAACGATGGTGAATTCTACCATTTCATGAACAACTCTACTTTCGAACAGCTTGCAGCTGACGCGAAAGCGGTAGGTGACAGCGCTAAATGGTTGCTGGATCAGGCTGAGTGCATCGTGACCCTGTGGAATGGTCAGCCTATCTCTGTGACCCCGCCGAACTTCGTTGAGCTGGAAATCATCGAAACTGATCCAGGTCTGAAAGGCGACACCGCAGGTACTGGTGGCAAACCGGCTACTCTGTCCACTGGTGCTGTAGTTAAAGTTCCGCTGTTCGTACAGATCGGCGAAGTGATCAAAGTGGATACGCGTTCAGGCGAATACGTTTCCCGCGTTAAGTAATACATCCTATTTGATCTATGGCGCAGATTGCTGCGCCATACTTTTTCCAGGGCAGGAATGATGAAACGTCTTCTCGGTCTTGTAATGTTCATCCTTTTCACCAGTACTCTCCTGACGGGCTGTAACACTGCGCGTGGCTTCGGTGAAGATATCAAACACCTTGGTAATTCAATCTCTCACGCCGCTAGCTGATCTTCTCATATTGTCTTAAAAACGCCCGTTTATCCGTCAACCTTTCGGATCTTGTCTATCATTAAGTAGCTATACACAAACAATATTGGCTAGAAAAGGAAGACGTTATGGTTAAAAAGACAATTGCTGCGATCTTTTCTGTGTTGGTACTTTCTTCTGTATTAACCGCGTGTAATACCACGCGAGGCGTAGGGCAGGATATTTCTGAAGGTGGTAGTGCCATTTCTGGTGCAGCGACCAAAGCCCAGCAATAACCATGAACGGTACGACGTTGTGTCGTACCGTTAATTCATTTTCTCCGGCAGTGACAGAAACGGTGAGAAACGGTTTCCCAAATGCAGTTTCATTCGGATATTGCGTTTATAGGTGTAGACCGTCTTGCCATGAATACAAAGTGCTGCTGCTATCTCATTGTTACCCACGCCATCCATCCACATCGACAATACTTTTTCCTCCTGCGGCGTAAGCAATGGTGTAACGTTTTTTGCTGTCTCTAACGTGGGGCGAACATGTAATGCATCCTGAATGTTGTCTGACAATTCGGCCAGCGTGGCGCGTTTGGATAATACCGAGTGGACTGAATATTGAGGGTTGTGGGCGGGTATGTGCTCTCGATCTCCTGGTCGCAGCAGGATCAGGGGGATCATGCCACAACTCATAAAAAAAGGTGCTATCGGCGGACTGGAATGAGCATCGCTGAGAAAACTGTATAAATCGGCGATCACCAGATGTGGCTTCCACTGCAAAATATGCTCTTTTGCCAGCAGGAGATTATTAATTCCTGACACCAGAAATGAAGAGTTGAACATCCCAGAATGATTGAGCAAAGCCTCTAACCCTGTACGGGTGTAGTGGCATCGGTCAATCACTAAAATTTTAAGCATAAACTTTTCGCATTCAGAAGAGGGGCACACGGCTTCCTGAATTCAGAAAGCCCTTCATCATAGAGAAATCCAATGTGAGCCAAATGCGGGAACTACGCTGCTAATTGTGCTTAATTCTTGCTTTAAGTATGCAGTTAATAAAAAGGTTGAAATTCATTTTCTCTCGGGCAAAAATGCCTTTTCATACTTCTGCTTTGCAGGACGGCCTGCAAACGCTTCTTTCACCGGGGACGGCCCCATTGTTCTGGAGCCTTATATGTCCTGGATCATTTTACTCATTGCTGGTCTGCTCGAAGTTGTATGGGCGATTGGCTTGAAGTATACCCATAGTTTTACCCGCCTGACGCCGAGCATCATTACCGTGGTGGCAATGATCGTCAGTATCGCCATGCTTTCGTGGGCGATGAGAACACTGCCGGTTGGGACGGCCTATGCCGTCTGGACCGGTATTGGTGCGGTGGGGGCTGCTATTACCGGTATTCTGTTACTCGGTGAATCCGCCAGCCCGGCGCGTTTGTTGAGTCTTGGGTTGATTGTTGCCGGAATTGTTGGTCTGAAGCTCAGCACCCATTAAGCGCCAGGTTGTTTTACCCAAATCAGTTTATTCACATCGAACCCTTCTCGGGTTGCGATTGCCAGCATCTGCTGTTTCATCTCATCTGAAATAGTAGGGGTACGCGAAAGGATCCACAGGTAGTCGCGATCCGGACCACAGACCAGCGCATGCCGATACTCTCTGTCGAGAGCAATTACGTTATACCCTCCGTAAAACGGGCCGAAGAATGAGACTTTGAGTGCGGCACGTGAAGGTTCCCCGGTAAAATAAGCTTTACCTTCCGTTTTTTGCCACATACCCCGGTCTGCGTTGTAGCCTTTGTTGATCACGTTGATACCACCATCATCACGCAAACTGTAGGTCGCGGTGACTTTATCCAGCCCTCGCTCAAAACGATGGTCGAAGCGCGCGATTTCATACCAGGTTCCGAGATAACGTTTGGCATCAAAGTTGTTCACAACGGTAACGCCTTTTGGCGGAGTGGGGGTACTGCAAGCAACAACCAGAAATGCAGCCGCGACTGCAGCAACGACAGGCAGAATGCGCATGGGATTTTCCTTGCTGTATTTTTTGTTAAGTGTAGATGACGGCAGGAAAAGTAGAGGAAGAAAGGAGGCCCGAAGATTAGGACCTCAAACTCAGTTATTGCAGTTTTTCGAGGATGCGCCAGGCCGCATCTACGCGGGCAGGGTTAGGATAACTTTTGTTTGCCAGCATCACGATGCCAAGATTTTTTTCCGGGATGAAGGCAACATAGCTACCAAATCCGCCAGTCGAACCCGTTTTATGTACCCACGAGGCTTTTACTACAGGTGCGGGTGGGTTTACCTCAACGGCCGGAAGCGCAGCCAAAGCGATTTTGCTGTCGCTGCCGTTGATAACTATGTCGGCTTTCACTGGCCAGTTCAGCATCTCCCAGCCTAACCCCTGGTACATCTCGCCAATACGCCAGTAACGTGACTGCGCAAGCTCGATGCCCTGTTGGAGGGTTTTCTCCTGCACGTGGCTGGCGTCCATATTGACCTGAACCCAGCGAGCCATATCCATAATACTGGATTTTACACCATACGCTTCGGCATCAAGTTGACCCGGAGAAACATGCACGGGCTTGCCTTCGCGATAGCCCCATGCGTAATCCTTTTGCTCACTCTGAGGAACAGTAATCCAGGTATGCTTTAGTTTTAATGGTTGTAGGATGCGGTTGGTCATCGCCTCTTCATAACCCATTCCCGAAGGTTTTACAGCCAGTGCACCAAACAGGCCAATACTGGAGTTGGCGTAGAGACGCTTAGCTCCCGGAGCCCATTGTGGCTGCCAGTTTTGATAGAAGTGCAGCAATGCGGCTTTATCAGTCACTTCGTCGGGTATTTGAAGCGGCAGGCCACCTGCTGTGTAAGTGGCCAGGTGCAGCAAGCTGATACCCTGCCACTGTTTGCCTGTCAGTTCGGGCCAGTATCGGGTGACTGGATCGTTAAGTTTGATTTCACCGCGAGCGATAGCGTCGCCACCCAGCACACCATTGAAGGTTTTACTGACCGATCCGAGTTCAAACAGCGTTTGCTGTGTAACAGGGCGATTATTGGCAATATCAGCTTTACCCCAGGTAAAATAATACGGTTTTCCCTGGTAGATGATTGCCACGGCCATACCCGGAATCGCTTGTTCTTTCATCAGTGGTGTGATGGTGCGATTAACGATATCGGTAATCTGTTGTTCTGTTTTCGAGGCGGCAAGCGTTGAGAAAGATGCTGTCAGTAGCAGCACACAGCATAACGATTTTTTCATCATGAAATTATTTCCGTAATAAAAAGCGAAAGGGTGTCCGGGCCCATCAGACGCGCTCAGTTTGTTTGATTTGTACTGTGTTGACAAACGGTTAAATTTAGCAGCAGATATAAGTTTTTCTAACGGGAACAATGACCATGCGTAGCTATATCCCACTTAATTCGCTGCGGGCTTTTGAAGCGGCCGCCAGACATCTCAGTTTTACCCGCGCAGCGATTGAGCTGAACGTTACGCATTCCGCCATCAGCCAGCATGTGAAAGCGCTGGAGAAACAACTAAATTGTCAGCTTTTTGTTCGAGTTTCACGGGGGTTGATGCTGACAACAGAAGGTGAAAGTCTGTTACCTGTACTTAATGACTCTTTTGATCGTATTGCGGGGACGCTGGACCGTTTTGCCCGCAATCAGATCCAGGAAAAGCTTAAGATTGGTGTGGTGGGTACCTTTGCGGTTGGTTGCCTTTTTCCTTTACTGGCCGATTTTAAGCGGAGTTGCCCGCATATTGATTTGCATCTTTCCACCCACAATAATCGCGTGGATCCTGCCGCTGAGGGACTGGATTACACTATTCGCTACGGTGGTGGTGCCTGGCACGATACTGATGCGCAATACTTATGTAGTGCCCCGATGTCTCCGCTTTGCTCACCTGCATTGGCATCTCAGATTCAGGTCCCTACGGATGTCCTGAAATTTCCGCTATTACGATCTTACCGCCGTGATGAATGGGCCCTTTGGATGCAGGCTGCGGGGGAACTTCCCCCTTCACCAACGCATAACGTGATAGTGTTTGATTCGTCTGTCACGATGCTGGAAGCGGCGCAGGCAGGGATGGGCGTTGCTATTGCCCCCGTAAGAATGTTCACTCATTTGCTGAACAGTGAACGTATAGTACAGCCGTTTTCAACGCAGATTGATCTGGGGAGTTACTGGATAACGCGTTTACAATCCCGCCCGGAGACGCCTGCCATGTGCGAGTTTTCCCGTTGGTTAACCGGTGTTGTGCACAAATAAAAAGGCCCGCCAGTGGCGGGCCTGATAAGTCACGCATGCGATTAGATAGTCAGAATACCGATCGCTGTTACTACCGTCAGGATTGCAGCCAGACCGTAGAATACCCACTTGCCAGCTGGCACGTGGATTTTCAGGTCATGCATGGCATGGTGCATACGGTGTAAACCGCACCACAGCGGCAGAACGATCATCAGGAACAGAAATGCCCGTCCGATGAAGCTCTGGGCAAATGCCAGCACGCGCTCATAGCTCAGCGCATCGCCCGGGAAAAGCCCCAGCGGCAGCATAATGCCAACCAGCAGAACCACTACCGGCGCAATGATTGCGCCCCACATACCACCTGCACCGAACAGGCCCCAAAATACGGGTTCGTCAGAGCGTTTTGGATTTGGATTAATCATCCCGGACTCCTTACCAGTACAGGGCAACATACAGAATGACTACGGTCGCAGCCGCAGTAACTACCCAGAGACCTTTGATGATCGGCTCTGGCCCCATTTTTTCGTCTTTTACGATGATGTTGGCAGCTTTCGGTGCCAGTTCAAACCAGGTTTTGGTATGCAACAGCGCTGCTGCCAGAACAACCAGATTGAGGATAACCACTACCGGGTTTTGCAAAAAGCCGACAAAGCCCATCCAGGATTCAGCACCATGCTTGAGAGCAAACAGACCGAAAATCAGTTCAATACTGAACCAGACTGCCGGAACCGCTGTACCTTCGCGCAGCATGTAAAAGCGATAAAATGGCAGCTTTTTCCACCAGGTGGACGTCATTGGCCGCACATAGGGTTTGCGTTTAGTCGTCATCTTGCACTCCTTAGCGCGGTTTCAGGGTTGCGATAAGAAAGTCTTTTGAACTTTCTACTTTACCCTGCTGAATGGCCGCAGCCGGATCGACGTGTTTCGGGCAGACTTCGGAGCAATAGCCCACGAAAGTACAGGTCCAAACGCCGTTCGGGCTGTTCAACTGAGCCATACGCTCCTTCTTACCGTGGTCGCGGCTATCTTCGTTATAACGATGTGCCAGCGTAATCGCGGCCGGTCCAATGAACTCAGGGTTCAGGCCGAACTGCGGGCACGCTGCGTAGCACAGACCACAGTTGATGCAACCGGAGAACTGATGATACTTCGCCATCTGTGCCGGAGTCTGGGTGTTTGGACCCTGATCCGGTGTACGCGGGTTACCAATGATGTACGGCTTGATAGCTTCCAGACTTTCGATAAAGTGCGTCATATCGACGACCAGATCGCGTTCAATCGGGAAGTTAGCCAGCGCTTCAATCTTCATGCCGTTGGTGTATTCACGCAGGAAGGTTTTGCACGCCAGTTTAGGCACGTTGTTGACCATCATGCCGCAGGAGCCGCAGATAGCCATACGGCAAGACCAGCGATAGCTCAGGTCCGGTGCCAGGTTATCTTTGATGTAGTTCAACGCATCCAGCAGTGACGTTGTTTCATCATAAGGAACTTCATAGAAAGCACTGTGCGGTGCGGTGTCCACTTCCGGGTTATAGCGCACCACCTCAACTTTCAGGTTTTTCATCTCAGCCATTCGCCTTCTCCTTCTTATCGGCTGCTTCCGCTTCGCCACCGTACATACGTTTAGCTGGCGGCAGAGTGGTGATTTTCACGTCGCTGTATTCCAGGCGAGTTGTGCCATCAGCATCGCGGAAGGCGAGGGTATGTTTAAGGAAGTTGACGTCGTCACGCTCGGTGCAGCCTTCATCCAGACGCTGATGCGCGCCGCGTGATTCTTTACGCGCCAGAGCAGAGTGCGCCATACATTCAGCAACGTTCAGACCGTGACCCAGTTCGATGGTGTATAGCAGGTCAGTGTTGAAGACGCTGGAAGTGTCGGTGATACGTACGCGTTTGAAGCGTTCCTGCAGTTCAGCCAGCTTATCAACGGTTTTCTGCATGAGTTCTGGTGTACGGTAGATACCGCAACCTTCTTCCATGGAGATGCCCATTTCGTCGCGGATCTTCGACCAGTTCTCGTTACCTTCCTGGTTAACCAGATCTTTCAGACGTTGTTCAACGGAGGCAACCTGCGCATTCAGTGCTGCATCGTTAGCGGTGCTCGCTGTAGACGCACGTTCCATCGCTTGTTCACCGGCCAGACGACCAAAGACCACCAGTTCAGCCAGGGAGTTAGAGCCCAGACGGTTAGCACCATGCAGACCTACAGATGAACATTCACCGACAGCGAACAGACCTTTAATGCGAGTTTCGCAGTTCTGATCGGTTTCGATACCGCCCATGGTGTAGTGTGCGGTCGGACGTACCGGGATCGGTTCTTTAACCGGATCGACACCCACGTAGGCTTTCGCCAGTTCGCAGATAAACGGTAAGCGTTCGAGCAGTTTTTTCTCGCCGAGGTGACGCAGGTCGAGGTGAACGACATCGCCACGCGGAGTGGAGATGGTGTTGCCTTTGCGCCATTCATGCCAGAAAGCCTGAGAAACTTTGTCGCGCGGACCCAGTTCCATATATTTGTTCTTCGGCTCACCCAGCGGAGTTTCCGGGCCCATGCCGTAGTCCTGCAGATAACGGTAGCCATCTTTGTTGACCAGAATACCGCCTTCACCACGGCAGCCTTCGGTCATCAGGATACCGGATCCTGGCAGACCAGTCGGGTGATACTGAACGAACTCCATATCGCGCAGCGGAACGCCGTGGTTCAGCGCCATACCCATACCGTCACCAGTTACGATGCCGCCGTTGGTGTTGTAACGGTATACACGGCCTGCGCCGCCCGTTGCCATCACCACTGCGTTAGCACGGATTTGTACCAGAGTGCCTTCCATCATGTTCATGGCAACCAGGCCGCGAACATGACCGTCATCAACCAGGATATCCAGAACGAAATGTTCGTCAAAACGCTGAATTTGAGGGAACTGCAAAGAAGTTTGGAACAGAGTATGCAGCATATGGAAGCCGGTTTTATCCGCGGCAAACCAGGTACGCTCAATTTTCATGCCGCCGAAGCGACGTACGTTGACGCTACCGTCTTCACGGCGGCTCCATGGGCAACCCCATTGTTCCAGTTGCGTCATTTCAGTTGGGCAGTGGTGGACAAAGTAATCCACGACATCCTGCTCACACAGCCAGTCTCCGCCTGCTACCGTATCGTGAAAATGGTAGTCAAAGCTGTCATGATCCTGCGCGACAGCAGCAGAGCCGCCTTCGGCAGCAACGGTATGGCTGCGCATTGGGTACACTTTTGAGATCAGTGCGATTTTAGCGTTGGGATTTGCTTGCGCAGCAGCAATTGCAGCACGTAATCCCGCGCCACCGGCGCCTATAATGGCAAGATCGGCTTGAAAGGTTTGCACGACATTCCTCCAGATTGTTGTTATTTCATCCCTGTCTGAATCAGATGCTTAATCTGATTCAGACAGGTTATGAACGCGTTTCCACTGCTCCTTTATAGGTACAATAGTATAGTCTTAGGGATGTGAGGGAAATTTGACGTGTTCGATTTTTTTAGCGTATCAGAGGGCTGAATTATCATTGAATTTGATTAATTTAATTACTAAACCACCCAATGTTGCTTTTTTTACCCGCCAGCCAGTGTTTATTATTCCCGCGTGAAATTTGTCTCGCTAACGCGATACGAGTAGACTTCGTGCCCTTGTCTTAAATCGGAGAAATAACCATGAGCGAAACGGCAACCTGGCAGCCGAGCGCGTCCATCCCCAATCTGTTAAAACGAGCTGCAATTATAGCGGAGATTCGTCGCTTTTTTGCCGATCGTGGCGTGCTTGAGGTTGAGACACCTTGTATGAGTCAGGCGACGGTTACGGACATTCACCTGTTCCCGTTCGAAACGCGTTTCGTTGGCCCTGGACATTCTCAGGGGATGAACCTCTATTTAATGACCAGCCCGGAATACCATATGAAGCGCCTGCTGGTGGCAGGATGCGGCCCGGTATATCAACTGTGCAGAAGCTTTCGTAATGAAGAGATGGGACGTCATCACAACCCTGAATTCACCATGCTCGAGTGGTATCGTCCCCATTACGACATGTATCGCCTGATGAATGAAGTGGATGATTTACTCCAGCAAGTGCTGGATTGTTCCCCTGCGGAAAGCCTCTCATACCAGCAAGCCTTCCAGCGTCATCTGGAAATCGATCCACTGTCAGCGGATAAGACCCAATTGCGTGAAGTGGCGGCTAAATTGGATCTCAGCAACATCGCTGATACTGAAGAAGACCGGGATACCCTGTTACAGTTGCTGTTTACGATGGGGGTTGAGCCACATATTGGGAAAGACAAACCGGCGTTTGTGTATCACTTCCCGGCCAGCCAGGCATCGCTGGCACAAATTAGTACCGAAGATCACCGCGTTGCTGAACGTTTTGAGGTTTACTACAAGGGTATTGAACTGGCGAATGGTTTCCATGAGCTGACCGATGCGCGTGAGCAGCAGCAACGCTTCGAGCAGGATAATCGCAAACGTGCCGCTCGTGGCTTGCCGCAGCAGCCAATCGACAACAACCTGCTTGAAGCGCTCAAGGTCGGTATGCCGGATTGTTCCGGTGTGGCGCTTGGGGTTGATCGTCTGGTGATGCTGGCGCTGGGTGCTGATAGCCTGGCCGATGTTATCGCCTTTACCGTCGATAGGGCGTGAATCTGAAAATCTCCCCGCAGTAAAATAAATGGCGCGTAATGCGCCATTTTGTAGCTTTTTTTTTCAATTTCATCTTTATAGACACAGTTTAAATCTGGATATTTGCCGTTATTCAGGTATCAATTCTGGTTTGATTTTTTGATGGCTGACCTCCGCCTGGAGGACAGTGTAAACATGTGGACGCGGTTTAACCTGCGCGTTCCAGAGTAAGGGATAGTTTAATGACCCAAACAATAAAGAAGATGAGCCTGTCAGGCCTCATCCTTATGATATTCACGTCAGTTTTCGGATTTGCAAATAGCCCTTCAGCTTTTTATTTAATGGGTTATAGCGCCATTCCATGGTATGTATTTTCTGCATTATTATTCTTTATTCCATTTGCCTTAATGATGGCGGAAATGGGATCTGCCTATCGTAAAGAAGAAGGGGGGATCTATTCGTGGATGAATAATAGCGTTGGACCGCGCTATGCGTTTATCGGTACGTTTATGTGGTTCTCCTCTTATGTGATTTGGATGGTGAGCACCGCGGCAAAAGTCTGGGTGCCTTTTTCCACCTTTTTATTCGGCGCAGATATGACGCAGCAATGGCGTATCGCGGGACTTGAGCCAACGCAGGTTGTTGGGTTGCTCGCCGTAGGCTGGATGATTTTGGTGACGGGTGTCGCTTCCAAAGGTATTAATAAAATTGCCCGTATTACGGCTGTGGGCGGAATTGCCGTAATGTGTCTTAATTTAGTTTTGTTGTTAGCGAGTATCGCTATTTTGTTATTAACAGGTGGTCACTTTGCGCAGGATATTAATTTTGTCTCCTCACCTAATCCGGGATATCAGTCCGGTCTGGCCATGTTGTCATTTGTTGTATTTGCTATTTTTGCTTATGGTGGAATTGAAGCTGTGGGTGGGCTGGTTGATAAAACGGATAAACCAGAAAAGAATTTTGCAAAAGGAATTGTTTTTGCCGCAATAGTGATTTCAATTGGTTATTCGCTGGCCATATTTTTATGGGGCGTTAGCACCAACTGGCAGCAGGTATTAAGTAATAGCTCAGTTAACCTTGGCAATATTACTTATATCCTGATGAAAAGTCTGGGGGTGACATTGGGTAATGCATTGCATTTGTCTCCTGAATCTGCGATGACCATGGGCATTTGGTTTGCGCGTATCACTGGGCTTTCCATGTTCCTCGCTTATACCGGTGCTTTCTTTACGCTCAGCTACTCGCCATTGAAAGCAATTATTCAGGGAACGCCAAAAGCATTGTGGCCTGCGCCAATGACGAAGCTGAATACCATGGGTATGCCGACGATGGCAATGTGGATGCAGTGTCTGCTGGTGAGCCTGTTTATTCTGTTGGTTTCATTTGGTGGCGATACTGCTTCCGCGTTTTATAACAAACTGACGCTGATGGCGAACGTATCAATGACGTTGCCGTATCTGTTCCTTGCACTGGCTTTCCCTTTCTTTAAATCCCGTGAGGGGCTGGAAAGGCCGTTTGTGATTTTTAAAACCCGGGCCGCAACGTTGCTGGCAACGAGCGTGGTGGTGCTGGTGGTAACGTTTGCCAACGTATTTACCATCATCCAGCCAGTGATTGAAGCCGGAGACTGGAACAGTGCGCTGTGGATGATAGGTGGCCCGATATTCTTCTCACTGCTGGCCATGGCGATTTATCAGAACTACAGTCGTCGCATGGCCTGTGAGCCAGAGTGGGCGGCTGAGTAATCATCTTGCCGGATAGACGCGTTAGCGCTGCCATCCGGCAAGACACCCATTACAAGCTTCCTGCCGGACGACTGCCTCTTCCCGCAGAACTTAACGTTCTCCCTGTTTGCTTACCATTCAGGCTTTCCAGACGCATCTGGAATGGTGGGAATGGCATATCAATGCCATGCTCACGGAAGCCCGCCAGAATCAACTGATGGATCTCATGGCGCAATGGCATGCGGTGTCCCATTTCTGCGGCATAGATACGCAATTCGAAGATCTGAATCCCTTGCTGAAGATCAACCAGGAAGACTTCCGGTGCCGGGGTGTCGATAACCAGCGAACAGCGATGCGCGGCGGTAAGCAGGATTTGCGTGACCTCCTCGCTGTTGGCCTCCGACGGTGCCGGAATAGTTAACACCACACGAGTGACCGAGTCGGATAGCGACCAGTTGATGAACTGTTCGGTGATGAACGCTTTGTTGGGCACGATGATTTCTTTACGGTCCCAGTCGCTGATTGTGGTGGCGCGGGTGTTAATTTTCGTCACGCTACCGGTAAGATCGCGAATTGTCACCGTATCGCCAATGCGGATGGGTTTTTCAAACAGGATGATCAGGCCGGAAATAAAGTTGGCGAAGATCTCCTGCAAACCGAAACCCAACCCCACACCGAGCGCGGCAACCAGCCATTGCAGTTTGGACCACTCAATACCAATCATTGAGAAGCCAACCAGGCCACCAATCAGCATCAGCAGGTATTTGGTTATGGTGGTGATGGCATAACCCGTGCCGGGTGTTAAATCCAGATGCTGTAACAGTGCCAGCTCCAGCAGCGCGGGCAAGTTACGTACTAACTGAGTGGTGATGATAAACACCAGAATCGCAATTAATACCGCGCCCAGCGTTATCGGCTCTAAGCTTTCTACGCCTTGTACCGTGGAGGTGACATCCCATAATGAGATGTTCTCCAGGAAGCCGAAGGCAGAGTGAATTTCTGACCACAGCACGATAACCGAAAGCAGGGCGATCAGCATCAGGATAGAACGTACCAGGCGCAGTGATTGTGCGCTGATAGCGTCAAGGTCCACTTCGCTTTCATCGACATCAATCGCCCCTTCAAGGCTGGTGGAATGCGGCGGTTCTTCTTCGCCACGTGCGCGTTGTGCCAGCATTTCTGCCCGTCGATGTTTGGCGCGATCGAATGCCAGACGGCGGCGCTGAATCAGCATCCAGCGGCGAATGACGTGATAAATCACCAACAATAAGAACCAGATAGCTACAGATGTTTCCAGACGAGCCAGCAGTGCTTGCGCCGTTGCCAGGTAGCCTACGGCAGCCGCGAGAATCGCAATGAGTGGTGCGCCCATCAGCATATTCCACAGCATACTGTTGACCATGTTGTCACCGTTGCCCTCTTTATCGAGATATAACGGTATTCCGGCGCGTTTCAGACTCAGGGTCACGAGCGCCAGTGCTCCACAAATCAAAATAAAGCACAGGCGCCCCAGAGAGGCGGAGAATTCCCGGTCATTGAGATTATCAAACATGATCACCGCCATGATGAGCGGGACAATCAGTCCGATGCTCATCAGGTAATAGTGCATTGCCTTAGCGACACGGTTACGCGGCCAGCCAAAGTGGGCAATGAACAAACCGTTAGGGCGTGCGAAGGTAGCGCAAATCATCACTACCCACAGCATTGGTACCGTTGCGGTAACGCCATCGCCTATCGCGACGGCCAGAGGATAGGGCCAGGCTTCCTGCAAACCATAACCCAGAGTTGCCCACAGTACCGGCAATGGGGAAGCGACGAGTATCGACCAAAACACTGTGCGCAACGTCAGCCAAAAATGATCCTGGGTTACTTTTCCCACCCGCGCTGACGATCGTTCGAGAAAGCGAGTGAAGTGCTTACGCGAATAGAGGCTAAACCCAACCAACACCAGCGCTGCGAAAAGCGGCAGCAGCGTTTCCTTGCTGGTCAACATCATAATGCTGGCTTTGCCAAGCTGATTAAACGTGTCTAATGAGATAAGACGACGCAGATCCTGGACTAAGTCGACAGGCCAGGAAAGTGATATTGGGCTGACGTCAGACGTCCAGAACAGATAGCGGTGAGTTGCCTCATTGACCTCTTTCAGCGCATCTTCCAGTTGGCTGTTGGAGACTTTCAGCTTGGTCAATTCGAGGATCAGCGTATCGCCGCCCTGTAACAGGGAGTTCAGTAGTTCACGCTGAGTACGCAGTTGGGCGTTGAGGATACGCTCTTGCTCTGCGGTAAGTGGTTGTCCATCGGCCTGATGGATCTGGCGCAACTGCGGCTGTTTATTAAGGAGATCTTCATAGCGCATTCGGTGTACGCGAAGTTGCGCCATTTCTGTATCTAGCTGTTGAGGCTTAGGCATTTCTGGCAGGCGGGAGACTTGCGCGCGCAGGGCTTCTCCCAGCATATTCGAGGCACCAAGCCACTGTGACTGTTCCCGCAACGTATTTAATGCCTGTCGCACCTGCAGCGTTTGGCTGGTGGCCTGCCGCTGTTGAGAGGCGACCAGGTCCATACGCTGCGCCTGCTGGTTTAAGGCCTGAGACAGCTCACGGTTAACCTTGAACTGGTCAACAATGCCTTCTGGTAGCCCCGCACTGTTCTCTGCCAGTAGTTCGGTGCTTTCCAGCGCCCGCTCGGCTTCACGCTGACGCTGACTATTGAGTTGATTACGTAATGCCTGCAGGTACGCGTCGAGTTGTTGGCTCTGTTTTTCTGCCAGTTCGGAGCGCATGCGCGCCAGTTCCTGGCGGTTGTTCGCGGAAAGCTGTGCCAGTTCCAGCTCATCGACCTGGGCTTTGAGTTTGGCCGATTCAGCCTGCATCGCCTGATTCAGTGGAGAGTTGCTGCTGGCTGCCCCCAGACGTCGCTCAATATCATTTAACTGACGGCGCGCATCGGTTTGCTGTTGCGGAAGCTGGCTTAATGAGTCGGCGATTTCGCGTGCGCGATCTTGTTCCTGCTGGGCCTGGCGGCTTTTTTCCAACAACTGGCTGCTGACCTGGAGGATCTCCTGGTTTAACGCATCAGTAGTCAGGCCAGTCGGCACGCTGCGCGGTTCGTCACGCAGATTGCTAAGCTGCGCGCGTAACGTTGCAGACAGTTTGGGGAAGTTATCAATAACCTGCTGATACTGTTCGGCACGCTCAAGGGAGCCTTTACGCTCCTCAAGGGCATTCAGCGCGGACTGGAGCGCCTCAACGGCTTCTGGCTGAGCGGGCTTAGCCGCTTTGGCCTGCTCCAGTTCCTGAGTGATTTGTTTGGCATCGGGGGCCGTCGCAGCGTGCGCCCCCAGGCTGAGGCACCAGGCCATCAGTAAAGTGATAATCAGGCGCACAGCAGCGATTCCTATGTTTAACCTTCGTCTTTTTTGTCATCAACCAGCGGGCTGACGTCGTGTTCTGCTTCGATTTCTTCCTTCGGCAGTGGGTTAGGTTCAGCTTCTGGCGTTACGAAAGACTCGGTAGAAATTGCCATCGGTTGACCGATTTTAGTGACCGAAAGATCCTGCAACTGCTCAACCAGGTTAACTTTGCCTGGTGCAAACAGGTTAATAACGGTTGAACCGAGCTTAAAGCGGCCCATTTCCTGACCTTTTAGCAGCGCCACGGAACCTTCGCTTTCACCGGCAGGCCATGTCCAGCGTTTAATGACTCCTTCACGCGGCGGAGTAATGGTGCCGGCCCAAACCGTTTCAATACTACCGACGATGGTTGCGCCAACCAGAATCTGTACCATCGGGCCGAATTCAGTATCAAACAGACAAATAACGCGCTCGTTACGGGCAAACAGGTTCGGTACGTTTTGCGCGGTCAGGATATTTACTGAGAAAAGGTCGCCAGGCACATACAGCATTTCCCGCAGGATACCGTTACACGGCATATGTACGCGGTGGTAATCACGCGGCGAGAGGTAAGTGGTTACAAACGTACCATTGCGGAATTTGTCCGCCATCTGGTAGTTGCCTGCCAGCAGCGCTTCAAGGCTATAGCTATGCCCTTTGGCCTGCAGAAGTTTATCTTCTTCGATGTTTCCCAGTTGATTAATCACGCCATCAGCCGGCATGACCAGAACATTTGGATCGGTATTAATAGGGCGTACATCGTCACGTAATGGGCGGACAAAGAAGTCATTGAAGGTGCGATAGCTGGCGGTGTCCGGCTTTTGCGCCTCTGTCATATCGACCTTGTAATATTTCACGAACAGATCGATAACCAGCTTAGTTAGCCATCCTGCTCGTTTGCTCGCACCCCAACCCGCCAGGCGAGTGAGCCATAGTTTTGGCAGAATGTATTGTAGCGAAAGCTTAAATGAGTTTAACAAGGTAGCCTCCAGGCCATAATTTGTTCCTGATCCAGCGTGTGGGCCGGATCCTGAAAAAAAGGGGACGATTCTAGCGATGCTTAGCTTAGTTGTCAGTTGTCTGTATCAGAAAAGTTTTTACGCGTTTTTACCTGAGCCATGCTTTCGAGGATACGGTGATAATTCTCAAAGCGAACTTCGGCTATCGCCCCTTTCTCTACAGCTTCACGGATAGCGCAGCCTGGATCTGCATCATGTTTGCAGTCGCGGTATTTGCAATGGCCCAGGTAATCATGGAATTCGACAAAGCCGTGCGTGATTTGTTCCGGTTCAAGGTGCCACAGCCCAAACTCACGTACGCCGGGGGAGTCGATGACGTCACCGCCGTGCGGGAAGTGGTACAGGCGAGAAGCGGTAGTCGTGTGTTGTCCAAGGCCGGAGTTGTCGGAGACATCATTGGTCAGGATTTCTTCCTGCAGGCCAAGCAGGTTGTTGAGTAGGCTGGATTTACCTACGCCAGACTGACCGGCGAAAATGCTGATACGATCGGTCAATGCCTCTTCAAGCGGTTTCAGACCGTCTTTTGTGCGGCTTGATACCATCAATACGCGATAGCCAATATTGCGATAGATATCCATCTGCTCATTTACGAAAGCCATGCTTTCGTCGTCCAGCAGATCGATTTTGTTGAGTACGATAATTGGCTCAACCTGTAACGTTTCGCAGGCCACCAGATACCTGTCGATAATATTTAATGACAGTTCAGGTAAGATGGCTGAGACAATAACGATTTGGTCAATGTTGGCAGCAATGGGCTTCACGCCGTCATAAAAATCCGGGCGTGTGAGAACGGAAGTGCGCTCATGTACCGCTTCAACGATCCCTTTAACATTGACACCTTCGGCTGCCGTTTTACCCGGACGCCAGACCACGCGATCGCCGGTAACCAGCGAACGAATTGTACGGCGGATGTTGCAGCGGTGAATTTCACCATCAGCAGATTCCACGTCGGCATGCATACCAAAACGGCTGATAACAATGCCTTCAGCGGTTTCGCCAAACAAGTTGTCGTCGTAGTCGGGTTTCTCCGTGGACGTTTTAAGACGACGCTGGTGATTTGCGTTCACGCGGCG
This sequence comes from Citrobacter sp. Marseille-Q5395, assembly GCF_947057495.1. NCBI lineage: Bacteria > Pseudomonadati > Pseudomonadota > Gammaproteobacteria > Enterobacterales > Enterobacteriaceae > Citrobacter > Citrobacter sp. Marseille-Q5395. Next base: position 29,379 of record NZ_CAMSEL010000014.1, read on the forward strand.
CTGTTGGCCTTTGGAGAGTTTATTTTTACTCAATCGTACTGGCTCCTGATCGCCCATTATGGGCAAAACATCTATGATACACGCAATTTTAGATGAATATATACGCTTCATCCTTCACGCTGCCCCAGCACTGGCTATGCTCAGAAACCCAGGCCACATAGTTTTCTATGCCCTCAGGGTTTCTTTCCTTGCCGCCTTGATGCAGCATGAATGGTTTCGCGTATCGTCACGTAAGAAGGGTGGAAAATAGCATGAGTGCCAATGAAAACAACCTGATTTGGATCGATCTGGAGATGACCGGTCTGGATCCCGAGCGCGATCGCATCATTGAGATCGCTACCCTGGTGACTGACGCCAATCTGAATATTCTGGCTGAAGGACCAACAATTGCGGTACATCAGTCTGATGAACAGCTGGCATTAATGGATGACTGGAACGTCAGAACGCATACAGGTAGTGGGTTGGTGGAGCGCGTAAAGGCGAGCACGATGGGTGATCGTGAAGCTGAGCTTGCGACGTTAGCATTTTTAAAAGAGTGGGTTCCGGAAGGGAAATCACCTATTTGCGGCAACAGTATCGGTCAGGATCGCCGCTTCCTGTTTAAATACATGCCGGAACTGGAAGCGTATTTCCATTATCGTTATCTGGACGTTAGTACTCTGAAAGAGCTGGCCCGTCGCTGGAAGCCAGAGATCCTCGATGGTTTCACAAAACAGGGAACGCATCAGGCGATGGACGATATCCGCGAGTCGGTTGCTGAGCTTGCTTACTATCGCGAGCATTTTATTAAGCTTTGATTTCTATGCCCGGTGCGCTTGCGTAACCGGGTATTTGACGTTAAATTGTTCAGCTTGATTGCAAAGTAATCACTTGAACGAGTTTTTAAAAAAAACGTATTCAGGGGGGTTGCAGCTAAACGGATTTCTCGTATAATGCGCCTCCCGTAACGACGCAGAAATGCGAATTACGACAGCAACAAATTTCATCGAAGATTGTGCGGGAATAGCTCAGTTGGTAGAGCACGACCTTGCCAAGGTCGGGGTCGCGAGTTCGAGTCTCGTTTCCCGCTCCAAAATTTGAAAGTGCTTATCAGGCACAGACACACCCAAGCGGGAATAGCTCAGTTGGTAGAGCACGACCTTGCCAAGGTCGGGGTCGCGAGTTCGAGTCTCGTTTCCCGCTCCAAAATTTGAAAGTGCTTATCAAGCACAGACACACCCAAGCGGGAATAGCTCAGTTGGTAGAGCACGACCTTGCCAAGGTCGGGGTCGCGAGTTCGAGTCTCGTTTCCCGCTCCAAATTCTTATCTCAATAAACATATCCACAACGAATTATCGCGTTGGGGCTGTTTTCTTTTGTCTTTGACATACTCTTGTAAACAGACTTATCCACAGGTTCGGATATTATTCCTGGAATGCAAAAAACTTAGCCGGGTGAATAGTATCTTTGTAATTAATTGAATACGTTGAATTAATTATCATTTCAAACTGTTAATGCGATCACTTGACGATTTTTTCCCTCTTGAATATCAATGTGTTTTTATTTTTATACACAAGCTGTGGATGACTTAAGCGTCACGTGGCAAGCCTTTTTCAATGACCCTGACCAGGCGCTGCTTCTTCGGCAGTTGCACTTCAACCACGCAGGCATTTCGCTTCTCAATTTGCTGCGCAATCGCCCATTCTATGTGCTCATCGAGAAGTGGGTGCTCACCTCGGCGATTTTCCAGCGCATTGATAACAGCCCCATCCCAGGGGGCATTACCCAGCGCGACGGCGATATTTCGTAGCCAGCGCAAGTGACCAATACGACGAATGGCAGAACCTTCTGTGACTTTTAAAAACCACGCTTCGCTCCAGCTAAACAGTTCAATTAACTCTGGGGCGTGGAGTTGTTTGCGTGGGCTAAAGTCGTCTTCTACGGTTAACTGCGAATAGCGATTCCAGGGACAAATGAGCTGGCAGTCATCGCAGCCATAGATCCTATTTCCCAGCAGTGGGCGAAATTCTTGCGGAATTGCACCCTCCAGCTCAATGGTGAGATAAGAAATGCAGCGACGGGCATCTACGGTGTACGGCTCAACGATCGCACCAGTCGGGCAGATGGTCATGCAGGCGACACACTTCCCACATCCTTCTTCTGCTGGCAGATCCACTGGCAAAGGTAAATCAACCAGTAACTCACCCAGAAAGAAAAGTGAACCGGCTTCACGGTTAAGGATAAGTGAGTGCTTACCTGTCCATCCAAGCCCGGCTTTTTCCGCCAGTGGACGCTCAAGAATAGGCGCAGAATCAACAAAAGGTCTAAAATTCAGCGAAACACAGTGTTGCTGAATCATCTCTCCCAGTTTTTTTAAGCGGTTACGCAGTAGTTTATGGTAGTCACGCCCCAGTGCGTATCGACTGACGTAGCCCAGGGTCGGATTCTTTAAGGTGCTGGCAAAGGCCGCGTTGGCAGGGAGATAGTTCATTCGTACGCTAATGACGCGTAAAGTCCCGGGCAATAACTCCTGGGGACGAGCACGCATCATGCCGTGACGGGCCATCCAGTCCATCTCGCCGTGATAGTGTTTATCCAGCCATGCCTGCAGTTTGGGTTCGGCTTCGCTAAGGTTGGTATCGGCAATACCGACCTGCTGAAAGCCAAGTTCCAGCCCCCACTGCTTAATATTTTGCGCTAACTGATTGAGATCGAGGGGCTCTGACATGACGGACCATACAATGAAGAAAAACCCCGCAAGTATACCACACTCCATCTGGCACGCCGATGACATCAAGAGAGCGGAACGTGAGGCAGCAGACAGTCTTGGGCTGACTCTTTATGAACTGATGCTACGAGCGGGAGAGGCAACATTTAAGGTTACCTGCGACGCGTACCCGGACTCCCGGCACTGGCTGGTGCTCTGTGGCCACGGAAATAATGGTGGGGATGGCTATGTGGTCGCAAGGCTTGCCAAAGCGGTGGGTATTAACGTCACGTTACTGGCGCAGGAGAGTGACAAGCCTCTCCCTGAAGAGGCGCAGCAGGCGCGTGACGCCTGGCTGAATGCAGGGGGCGTTATCCATGCTCCAGATATTATCTGGCCGGAAAAGGTGGATGTCATTATTGATGGGCTGCTCGGTACCGGCTTACAACATGCACCGCGCGCCCCTCTGGCTGCATTGATCGAATTGGCTAATTCGCACCCTGCTCCCGTGGTGGCGATAGATATTCCGTCCGGTCTGCTGGCGCAGACAGGAGCGACGCCAGGTGCGGTGATGAGTGCCGCGCATACCGTCACTTTTATTGCGTTAAAACCGGGACTGTTAACCGGTAAAGCGCGTGATGTCACTGGGCATCTTCATTTTAATGCTCTTGGGCTGGAGACCTGGCTTGCAGGGCAGGAAGTGCCTGTTCAGCGTTTTGATGCTTCGCAACTTGCCCACTGGTTAACGCCGCGCCGACCGACATCGCATAAAGGCTCCCATGGGCGACTGGTGATTATTGGTGGCGACCATGGCACTGCTGGTGCAATACGTATGGCCGGTGAAGCCGCACTTCGCGCAGGTGCTGGGCTGGTTAAAGTTCTGACCCGCAGCGAAAACATTGCGCCAATCCTGACTGCCCGTCCGGAGTTGATGGTGGATACGCTAACGCCGCATGCGCTGGAGGAAAATCTGGAATGGGCGGATGTGGTGGTCATTGGTCCTGGGCTTGGGCAGCAGGAGTGGGGCAAAAAAGCGCTGCAAAAAGTGGAGAATTTTCGTAAACCAATGCTCTGGGACGCTGATGCGCTTAACCTGCTGGCAATCAACCCCGATAAACGTCACAATCGCGTGATCACGCCGCATCCAGGTGAGGCCGCGCGACTACTGGGCTGTTCCATAGCAGAAATTGAAGACGATCGCTTACTTTCTGCACAACGTCTGGTAAAACGGTACGGAGGTGTAGTGGTGCTGAAAGGTGCGGGTACGGTTGTGGCCTCCGAACAAAATGCGTTGGGTATTATTGATGCCGGCAATGCAGGAATGGCCAGCGGCGGTATGGGCGATGTGCTCTCCGGTATTATTGGTGCATTGCTCGGACAGAAGCTTACCCCGTATGATGCAGCGTGTGCAGGATGTGTCGCGCACGGTGCGGCGGCGGATGTGCTGGCAGCGCGTTTTGGAACTCGCGGCATGCTGGCGACAGATCTCTTTACCACGCTACAGCGTATTGTTAACCCTGATGTGATTGACGTTTATCATGATGAATCGAGTAATTCCGCTACCTGATGAACAGGCGACTTTAGACCTGGGACTGCGGGTAGCCAACGCCTGTGACGGCGCAACTGTTATTTATTTGTACGGCGATCTGGGTGCGGGTAAAACCACCTTTAGCCGGGGATTCCTGCAGGCGTTGGGTCACAAAGGCAATGTAAAAAGCCCCACCTACACACTGGTTGAACCCTATTCACTCGATAACCTGATGGTGTATCACTTCGATCTGTATCGACTTGCGGACCCGGAAGAATTGGAGTTTATGGGGATCCGAGATTATTTTGCCAATGATGCAATTTGCCTGGTGGAATGGCCGCAACAAGGTAAAGGTGTGCTTCCTGACCCGGACGTCGAAATACACATTGAGTACCAGGCGCAAGGTCGGGAGGCGCGCGTAAGTGCCGTCTCCTCATCGGGTGATTTATTGCTGGCGCGTTTAGCCGATTAATCTTAAGGGTGGCGGGATGATTTATCGCATCAGAAACTGGCTGATGGCAACCCTGGTCCTGCTGTGCGCGCAGGCAGGGGCCGCCAGCCTCTCGGATCTTCAGGTTTCCAACGGCGACCAACAGGCGCGGATCACGTTAAGTTTTATTGGCGATCCTGAATACAGCGTATCGCAGGACGGGAAACGAACTGTCGCGCTGGATATCAAACAATCCGGTGTGATTCAGGGATTACCGCTGCTGTTTAGTGGCAATAATCTGGTGAAGGCGATCCGCTCCGGCACGCCGAATGACGCGCAGTCTCTGCGGCTGGTCGTCGATTTAACCGAAAACGGGAAAGCTGAAGCCGTGAAACGGCAAAACGGTGGTAACTATACTGTCGTGTTTACGATCAAAGCCGATGCTCCACCGCCTCCACCTCCACCAGTGGTCGTGAAGCGTGTTGAAGCGCCGGTTGTTGCCCCGCGTTCGGTTGAGCCTGCACGCAATCCGTTTAAAACGGAAAGCAATCGTACAACTGCCGTGACCAACAGCAATACGGTCACGCGACCTGCCGCCCGGGCGACCAACAACAATGGCGATAAAGTCGTTATCGCTATCGATGCAGGACACGGTGGGCAAGATCCCGGCGCTATCGGGCCTGGCGGTACGCGGGAGAAAAACGTCACTATCGCGGTTGCGCGTAAGCTGCGTAGCTTGCTGAATGACGACCCGATGTTTAAAGGCGTGCTTACCCGTGATGGCGATTACTTCATTTCGGTGATGGGGCGTTCTGACGTCGCTCGTAAACAAAATGCCAATTTCCTGGTCTCTATTCATGCGGATGCTGCACCAAACCGGGATGCCACCGGCGCTTCCGTGTGGGTACTGTCAAACCGTCGTGCCAACAGTGAAATGGCCGGCTGGCTGGAACAGCATGAGAAGCAATCTGAGCTGTTGGGTGGTGCGGGGGATGTGCTGGCAAACAGTCAGTCCGATCCGTACTTAAGCCAGGCGGTGCTGGACCTGCAGTTCGGTCATTCACAGCGTGTAGGGTATGATGTGGCGACCAGTATGATCGGCCAGTTAGAGCGTATTGGTTCGATGCACAAACGTCGACCAGAGCACGCCAGCCTTGGCGTATTACGCTCGCCTGATATCCCGTCAGTACTGGTTGAAACCGGTTTTATCAGTAACAACAGTGAAGAGCGCCTGCTGGCGAGCGATGATTATCAGCAGCAACTGGCAGAGGCGATTTATAAAGGGTTGCGTAACTACTTCCTGGCGCACCCTATGCAAACGGGGCCGCAGGGCGCACCGTCACAAACAGCCAGCGCTGTATCGCCGGGTGATACGTTAACAAATTAAGGATTAGCCATGCCGATTCAGGTTCTACCGCCACAGCTGGCGAACCAGATTGCCGCAGGTGAGGTGGTAGAACGGCCTGCGTCGGTAGTAAAAGAACTGGTGGAAAACAGCCTTGATGCGGGTGCTACACGTATTGATATTGATATCGAACGCGGTGGTGCAAAGCTTATCCGTATTCGTGACAATGGCTGTGGTATCAAAAAAGACGAGCTGGCGCTGGCGCTGGCTCGCCATGCCACCAGTAAAATAGCCTCACTTGACGATCTCGAGGCTATCGTTAGTCTCGGGTTTCGCGGGGAGGCGCTGGCAAGTATCAGCTCTGTCTCACGTTTAACCCTGACGTCCCGTACACAAGAACAACCCGAAGCCTGGCAGGCGTATGCTGAAGGGCGCGATATGGACGTGACGGTTAAACCTGCTGCGCATCCGGTGGGTACTACGCTGGAAGTGCTGGATTTGTTCTACAACACGCCAGCGCGGCGCAAGTTCATGCGCACCGAGAAAACCGAGTTTAATCATATTGACGAAATCATCCGACGCATTGCGCTGGCGCGTTTTGACGTGACGATTAATTTGTCACACAACGGTAAAATAATGCGCCAGTACCGCGCGGTGACAGCCGATGGGCAAAAAGAGCGTCGACTGGGCGCTATTTGTGGTACGCCATTTCTGGAGCAGGCGCTGGCTATTGAGTGGCAGCATGGCGATTTGACGTTGCGGGGCTGGGTAGCTGACCCGAATCACACCACTGCGGCATTGGCAGAAATTCAGTACTGCTACGTGAATGGTCGTATGATGCGTGACCGGCTGATTAACCACGCTATCCGCCAGGCCTGCGAAGACAAGTTAGGGGCCGATCAACAACCCGCATTTGTCTTGTATCTGGAAATTGACCCGCATCAGGTAGATGTAAATGTGCATCCTGCCAAACATGAAGTCCGCTTCCATCAGTCCCGCCTGGTGCATGATTTTATCTATCAGGGGGTGCTGAGCGTACTGCAACAACAGCTTGAAACATCGCTTCCGTTGGAGGGTGATGAAGATCCTCTACCAAGGCATATCCCGGAAAACCGGGTTGCGGCGGGACGTAATCACTTTGCAGAACCTGCGCCAGCACGTGAACCCACTACGCCGCGTTATTCCGTATCGGCAGGGAGTGGTGGCGGTCGTCAGGCATCTGCCAGTTGGCCGCATGCTCAGCCTGGGTATCAAAAGCAACAGGGTGAAGTTTACCAACAACTACTTCAGACACCTGCTCCGGTTCCAACGCACAAATCCGCTGTACCCAACGTGGCAGAGTCTTCTCTTGCCGGACACAGCCAAAGTTTTGGCCGAGTCCTGACAATCGTCGGTGCAGACTGCGCGTTACTCGAATGCGACGGACATATCCGGCTGTTGGCGCTACCGGTAGCTGAACGTTGGTTGCGTCAGGCGCAGTTGACGCCGGGACAGGGACCTGTTTGTGCTCAGCCATTGCTGATCCCGTTGCGTTTGAAAGTGACCGCAGATGAAAAGGCGGCTTTGCAAAAAGCGCAAAGCCAGTTGGCGGATTTGGGCATTGAATTTCAGTTGGATGCGCAGCATGTGACCATCCGAGCAGTGCCTTTACCCTTACGCCAACAAAATTTACAAATCTTGATTCCTGAACTGATAGGCTACCTGGCGCAGCAGTCCGTATTCGAACATGGCAACATTGCACAGTGGATTGCGCGTAACCTGATGAGTGAACATCCGCAGTGGAGCATGGCTCAGGCTATTACGCTGTTGGCGGATGTTGAGCGGCTCTGTCCGCAGCTTGTGAAGGCGCCGCCGGGTGGTCTGTTACAACCTGTTGATTTACATTCGGTAATGAACGCCCTGAAACATGAGTGATATCAGTAAGGCGAGCCTGCCAAAGGCAATTTTTTTAATGGGGCCAACGGCCTCCGGTAAAACGGCATTAGCAATTGAATTGCGTAAAGTTTTGCCTGTAGAGTTGATAAGCGTTGATTCCGCCCTTATTTACAAGGGGATGGATATCGGTACCGCCAAGCCCGATGCTGAAGAGCTAAAGGCTGCACCGCACCGATTGCTGGATATTCGCGATCCGGCACAGGCGTATTCTGCTGCGGATTTTCGTCGCGATGCGCTAGCCGAGATGGCTGATATTACTGCAGCGGGGCGCATCCCGCTGTTAGTAGGCGGCACAATGTTATATTTCAAAGCCTTGCTTGAGGGATTGTCGCCGTTACCGTCGGCGGATCCGGAGGTCAGGGCCAGAATTGAACAGCAGGCGGCAGAGCTCGGGTGGGACGCGTTACATCGGCAGCTTCAGGAGATTGATCCTGTTGCCGCAGCGCGGATTCATCCAAATGATCCGCAAAGACTTTCCCGGGCACTGGAAGTTTTTTTCATTTCGGGTAAAACTTTAACGGAGCTGACGCAAACGTCAGGAGATGCTTTGCCGTATCAGGTGCATCAGTTTGCTATCGCCCCGGCGAGCCGTGAACTGCTCCATCAGCGAATTGAGCAGCGTTTTCATCAGATGTTAGCTTCAGGTTTTGAAGCAGAAGTCCGGGCGCTTTTTGCCCGAGGAGATTTGCATACGGATTTGCCTTCCATTCGTTGTGTTGGGTATCGCCAGATGTGGTCATACATTGAAGGTGAAATCTCATATGATGAAATGGTTTATAGAGGTGTTTGCGCCACGAGGCAGTTGGCGAAGCGGCAGGTAACCTGGTTGCGTGGTTGGGATGGGGTGCACTGGCTTGACAGTGAAAAGCCTGACCAGGCGCGAAACGAAGTATTACAGGTTGTTGGTGCTATCGCGAACTGAATGTGTACAATTGAAACGTATCGTGCGCAATTTTTCAGAATCGAAAGGTTCAAAGTACAAATAAGCATATAAGGAAAAGAGAGAATGGCTAAGGGGCAATCTTTACAAGATCCGTTCCTGAACGCACTGCGTCGGGAACGTGTTCCAGTTTCTATTTATTTGGTGAATGGTATTAAGCTGCAAGGTCAAATCGAGTCTTTTGATCAGTTCGTGATCCTGTTGAAAAACACGGTCAGCCAGATGGTTTATAAGCACGCGATTTCTACTGTTGTCCCGTCTCGCCCGGTTTCTCATCACAGCAATAACGCCACCGGCGGCACCAGCAGTAACTACCATCACGGTAGCAACGCGCAGGGTTCATCTGCGCAACAGGACAGCGAAGAAACCGAATAAGGTTTTGGCTGTTTTACACACGGGGAGCCAGAGATCCTGCGTTCCCCGTTGATATATATTAAGGGGTTGACGCTTGTTTGACCGTTATGATGCCGGTGAGCAGGCGGTACTGGTACACATCTATTTTTCGCAAGACAAAGATATGGAAGACCTCCAGGAGTTTGAATCTCTGGTTTCTTCCGCCGGTGTCGAAGCAATGCAGGTGATTACCGGGAGCCGTAAAGCACCGCACCCGAAGTTTTTTGTTGGTGAAGGTAAGGCAATCGAAATTGCGGAAGCCGTGAAAGCGACAGGCGCTGCGGTGGTGATTTTTGATCATGCTCTAAGCCCTGCCCAGGAACGTAACCTGGAACAGTTATGCCAGTGTCTTGTCATCGACAGGACTGGCCTCATTTTAGATATTTTTGCCCAGCGTGCACGTACCCATGAGGGTAAGTTGCAGGTTGAACTGGCGCAGTTGCGTCATATGGCTACACGCCTGGTCCGTGGCTGGACTCACCTTGAAAGGCAAAAGGGCGGTATTGGTTTGCGTGGTCCGGGTGAAACCCAGCTCGAAACCGACCGTCGTTTGCTGCGTAATCGCATTTTGCAGATACAGTCGCGCCTGGAAAAAGTTGAAAAGCAACGTGAGCAGGGGCGGCAATCGCGCAAGAAAGCGGATGTCCCAACCGTCTCACTGGTGGGATATACCAACGCCGGAAAATCCACCTTGTTCAACCAGATAACCGAAGCCCGGGTCTACGCAGCAGATCAACTGTTTGCGACCCTGGATCCTACACTACGTCGTATAGACGTAGCGGATGTCGGTGAAACTGTGCTGGCGGATACCGTCGGGTTTATCCGTCATTTGCCGCACGACCTGGTGGCGGCGTTTAAAGCCACCTTGCAGGAGACGCGTCAGGCGACATTGCTGCTGCACGTTATTGATGCGGCAGATTTCCGTGTGCAGGAAAATATTCAGGCTGTGGATACGGTTCTCGAAGAGATCGACGCGCACGAGATCCCGACCCTGCTGGTGATGAATAAAATCGATATGCTGGATGATTTTGAACCGCGTATCGACAGAGATGAAGAGAATAAACCAATCCGCGTTTGGGTTTCTGCGCAAACTGGCATTGGTATACCACAACTTTTTCAGGCTTTGACAGAGCGGCTTTCCGGTGAGGTTGCGCAGCATACGTTGCGTTTACCGCCGCAGGAAGGGCGTCTGAGAAGCCGGTTTTACCAACTTCAGGCAATAGAAAAAGAGTGGATGGAGGAGGATGGCAGCGTAGGTCTGCAAGTTCGTATGCCGATCGTTGACTGGCGTCGCCTCTGTAAACAAGAACCGACCCTGGCAGATTACATCGTCTGACCGGGAGGAAATGCCTGGGGATTTTTTGCCCAATACTCATCGAATTTTGGGTTGCAGGAAGGCGGTAACGCTCCTGTAGTGCAAAAAACGGGGTATATCACCGCATAACAAATATGGAGCACAAACATGGCGTGGAATCAGCCCGGTAATAACGGACAAGACCGCGACCCCTGGGGAAGCAGCAAACCTGGCGGCAACCCTGAGGGAAATGGAAACAAAGGTGGTCGTGAGCAGGGACCTCCCGATCTTGATGATATCTTCCGCAAACTGAGTAAAAAACTCGGTGGTCTGGGTGGCGGTAAAGGTACAGGTTCTGGTGGCGGTAGTTCATCGCAAGGCCCGCGTCCACAACTGGGAGGACGGGTCTTTACTATCGCAGCAGCGGCAATTGTCATTATCTGGGCAGCCAGCGGTTTCTATACCATTAAAGAAGCGGAGCGCGGCGTGGTGACACGCTTCGGTAAATTCAGCCATCTGGTTGAGCCGGGTCTGAACTGGAAACCGACATTTATCGACGAAGTTACTCCGGTAAACGTCGAAGCTGTGCGTGAGCTTGCTGCATCCGGCGTGATGCTGACATCTGACGAAAACGTCGTGCGCGTTGAAATGAACGTGCAGTACCGTGTTACCGATCCGCAGCGTTACCTGTTTAGCGTAACCAGTGCTGATGACAGTCTGCGCCAGGCTACCGACAGCGCCTTACGTGGGGTTATCGGTAAATACACCATGGATCGTATTCTGACCGAAGGGCGTACTGTTATTCGTAGCGACACCCAGCGTGAACTGGAAGAGACCATCCGTCCATACAACATGGGTATTACTCTGCTGGACGTCAACTTCCAGGCTGCACGTCCGCCGGAAGAGGTGAAAGCCGCGTTTGACGATGCCATCGCAGCACGTGAAAACGAGCAGCAATACATCCGTGAAGCTGAAGCGTACACCAACGAAGTTCAGCCACGCGCAAATGGTCAGGCGCAGCGTATTCTTGAAGAAGCGCGTGCATATAAAACGCGAACCATCCTGGAAGCACAGGGTGAAGTGGCTCGCTTTGCAAAAATTCTGCCGGAATATAAAGCCGCACCGCAAATTACTCGCGAGCGTCTGTATATTGAAACCATGGAAAAAGTGCTGAGCCATACCCGCAAAGTACTGGTTAACGATAAGGGCGGCAATCTGATGGTTCTGCCGTTAGATCAGATGCTTAAAGGCGGAAATGCGCCAGCAGCAAAATCTGACAGCAGCTCAAACCTGTTGCGTCTGCCACCGGCATCAACCTCCAGTACTGGAGCAAGCAGCACTTCGTCCACCAGTCAGGGTGATATTATGGACCAACGCCGCGCGAACGCGCAGCGTAACGACTACCAGCGTCAGGGGGAATAACGATGCGTAAGTCAGTTATTGCGATTATTATCATCGTTCTGGTAGTTCTGTTCATGTCTGTCTTTGTCGTCAAAGAAGGCGAGCGCGGTATTACGCTGCGCTTTGGTAAAGTTCTGCGCGACGATGACAACAAGCCGCTGGTTTTTGCACCGGGTTTGCACTTTAAGATCCCGTTTATTGAATCAGTGAAAATGCTTGATGCGCGTATTCAGACCATGGACAACCAGGCCGATCGCTTTGTTACCAAAGAGAAGAAAGACCTGATCGTTGACTCCTACATTAAATGGCGTATCAGCGATTTTAGCCGTTACTACCTGGCAACGGGCGGTGGTGATGTTTCTCAGGCAGAAGTTCTGTTGAAACGTAAGTTCTCTGACCGTCTGCGTTCTGAAATCGGTCGTCTGGATGTAAAAGACATCGTTACCGATTCTCGTGGTCGTCTGACCCTGGAAGTCCGTGACGCGCTGAACTCCGGATCTGCTGGCACGGAAGATGAAGTAGCGACCCCTGCGGCGGATAGTGCAATTGCCGAAGCAGCTGAACGTGTTCAGGCTGAAACGAACGGTAAAGTACCGGTCATCAACCCGAACAGTATGGCGGCGTTGGGTATCGAAGTGGTCGACGTGCGTATCAAGCAAATCAACCTGCCGGCCGAAGTGTCCGAGGCTATCTACAACCGTATGCGCGCTGAGCGTGAAGCGGTAGCGCGTCGCCATCGTTCACAAGGTCAGGAAGAAGCGGAAAAACTGCGCGCAACAGCGGACTATGAAGTTACTAAAACGCTGGCAGAATCTGAGCGCCAGGGCCGTATTATGCGTGGTGAAGGTGATGCGGAGGCCGCTAAACTGTTTGCCGACGCATTTAGTCAGGATCCTGACTTCTACGCCTTCATCCGTAGCCTGCGTGCTTACGAGAAGAGCTTCGAAGGTAATCAGGACGTGATGATTATGAGTCCGGACAGCGATTTCTTCCGTTACATGAAGACACCGAATTCCGCGACACGCTAAAATAGCCCAGCGGTTTTAGACCAGTAAAACCACCGGCGTCCTCAGGGATGCGGTGGTTTTCTTTTTATATAAGGACAGCGGATGAACTCAACAATTTTGCTGGCGCTCGCGCTGGTTTTGGTGCTGGAAGGTCTTGGTCCGATGCTGTATCCCAGTGCCTGGAAGAAAATGATCTCTGCGATGGCACAACTGCCGGAAAATATTTTACGTCGTTTTGGCGGCGGTCTTGTGGTTGCGGGCGTTGTGGTCTACTACATGTTGAGGAAAACGATTGGCTGATTAATAAGTAGACTAATTTACGAATTTTTGGATGCAAAAAGTGCTGTATATCTGAAAAAGCGGTGGTAGAATCCATTTTTAAGCAAACGGTGATTTTGAAAAATGGGTAACAACGTCGTCGTACTGGGCACCCAATGGGGTGACGAAGGTAAAGGGAAGATCGTCGATCTTCTGACTGAACGGGCTAAATATGTTGTGCGCTACCAGGGTGGTCACAACGCAGGCCATACTCTCGTAATCAACGGTGAAAAAACCGTCCTCCATCTTATTCCATCAGGTATTCTTCGCGAGAATGTCATCAGCATCATCGGTAACGGTGTTGTGCTGTCTCCGTCCGCGCTGATGAAAGAGATGAAAGGACTGGAAGATCGTGGTATCCCTGTCCGTGAGCGCCTGCTGCTGTCTGAAGCTTGTCCTCTGATCCTTGATTATCATGTCGCGTTGGATAACGCACGTGAGAAAGCGCGTGGCGCGAAAGCGATCGGCACCACCGGTCGTGGCATCGGTCCGGCTTATGAAGACAAAGTAGCTCGTCGCGGTCTGCGCGTTGGCGATCTGTTTGATAAAGCAACCTTCGCTGAAAAACTGAAAGAAGTGATGGAATATCACAACTTCCAGCTGGTGAATTTCTATAAAGTTGAAGCAGTTGACTACCAAAAAGTGCTGGATGATGTGATGGCGATTGCCGACATCCTGACCTCTATGGTTGTTGATGTTTCCGATCTGCTGGACCAGGCGCGTAAACGTGGCGATTTTGTCATGTTCGAAGGTGCGCAGGGTACACTGCTGGATATCGACCATGGTACCTATCCGTACGTAACCTCCTCCAACACCACTGCTGGTGGCGTGGCAACTGGCTCCGGCCTGGGCCCACGTTATGTGGACTACGTGCTGGGTATCATTAAAGCCTACTCTACTCGTGTAGGTGCAGGTCCGTTCCCGACTGAACTGTTTGATGATGTCGGCGAGTTCCTGTGCAAGCAGGGTAACGAATATGGCGCGACCACGGGTCGTCGTCGTCGTACCGGCTGGCTGGACTCCGTTGCTGTGCGTCGCGCAGTACAGATTAACTCCCTGTCTGGCTTCTGCCTGACCAAACTGGACGTACTGGACGGTTTGAAAGAGGTGAAAATCTGTGTGGCGTACCGTATGCCGGATGGACGTGAAGTCACGACAACCCCGCTGGCAGCAGACGACTGGAAAGGTATCGAGCCGATTTACGAAACCATGCCTGGCTGGTCTGAATCTACCTTTGGTGTGAAAGAACGTAGTGGTCTGCCGCAGGCTGCTCTGAACTACATCAAGCGTATTGAAGAACTGACCGGTGTACCAATTGATATTATCTCAACTGGTCCAGACCGTACTGAAACTATGATCCTGCGCGACCCGTTCGACGCATAATTATGGTTGTTGCATAGCGCCTGTGGCGCTATGCTTGTCGGGCCTACAGTGAGTGGGCATTTGTAGGCCGGATAAGGCGTTTTACGCTGGTATCCGGCTTAAAATCTTGTAAGTTCCTCGCTTTTTTCCTTCCCGAACTGAAATAAATTAGCGACCTGGCTGGTGGCTGGTTTATCATCAATATAATTAATACTACCAGGCTTATCCGTTTTCCCTTTTTCCTGAGGTTGATGTGCAGTTAACAAGTTTCACCGATTACGGATTACGTGCGCTAATCTACATGGCGTCGCTTCCCGAAGGACGTATGACCAGTATTTCTGAGGTGACAGAAGTCTACGGCGTGTCCCGTAATCATATGGTCAAAATAATCAATCAACTTAGCCGGGCGGGCTTCGTTACTGCTATTCGAGGAAAAAACGGCGGTATCCGCTTGGGCAAACCAGCTAAGGCTATTGGTATTGGCGATGTGGTTCGCGAGCTGGAACCTTTATCGCTGGTCAACTGTAGCAGCGAGTTTTGCCACATAACCCCTGCCTGTCGACTCAAACAGGCGCTTTCTAAAGCAGTGCAAAGTTTTCTGACGGAACTGGACAACTACACACTTGCCGATTTGGTTGAAAATAATCAACCGCTTTATAAATTATTGCTGGTGGAGTGACGAAAATCTTCATCAGAGATGACAACGGAGGAACCGAGATGTCACATGATCCTTTCCAGGAACGCGAAGCTGAAAAATACGCGAACCCTATCCCGAGCCGGGAATTTATCCTCGAACATTTAACCAAACGTGAAAAACCGGCCAACCGCGATGAGCTGGCTGTTGAACTCAACATTGAAGGTGAAGAGCAGTTAGAAGCGCTACGTCGCCGTCTGCGCGCTATGGAGCGTGATGGGCAACTGGTCTTCACTCGCCGTCAGTGCTATGCGCTGCCGGAACGTCTTGACCTGCTGAAAGGTACCGTTATTGGCCACCGTGATGGCTACGGCTTTCTGCGCGTTGAAGGACGTAAAGACGACCTGTACCTCTCCAGCGAACAGATGAAAACCTGCATCCATGGCGATCAGGTTCTGGCACAGCCGCTGGGCGCGGATCGTAAAGGCCGTCGCGAGGCACGTATTGTGCGCATACTGGTGCCAAAAACCAGCCAGATTGTCGGTCGCTACTTCACCGACGCCGGCGTAGGGTTTGTGGTACCAGATGATAGCCGCCTGAGCTTCGATATCCTTATCCCACCTGAAGAGGTAATGGGCGCCCGCATGGGATTTGTGGTAGTGGTTGAACTTACCCAGCGCCCAACCCGACGCACCAAAGCGGTAGGTAAAATTGTTGAAGTGTTGGGCGATAACATGGGCACTAGCATGGCCGTTGATATGGCTTTGCGTACTCATGAAATCCCTTATATCTGGCCGCAGGCGGTAGAGAAGCAGGTCGCCGGGCTTAAAGAGGAAGTACCGGAAGAGGCCAAAATTGGCCGTGTTGACCTGCGTGATTTACCGCTGGTGACAATTGACGGTGAAGATGCGCGTGACTTCGATGATGCCGTTTATTGTGAGAAGAAACGCGGTGGCGGCTGGCGTTTATGGGTGGCTATCGCTGACGTAAGCTATTATGTTCGACCACCAACACCGCTGGACCAGGAAGCTCGCAATCGTGGTACGTCCGTCTACTTCCCGTCGCAGGTTGTACCGATGCTGCCGGAAGTGCTTTCCAATGGCTTGTGTTCGCTGAACCCGCAGGTGGATCGTCTGTGCATGGTGTGCGAAATGACCATTTCGTCGAAAGGTCGTTTAACCAGCTTTAAATTCTACGAAGCGGTAATGAGCTCCCATGCTCGTTTGACCTACACCAAAGTCTGGCACATGCTGCAGGGCGATCAGGAGCTGCGTGAGCAATACGCGCCGCTGGTTAAACACATTGAAGAGCTGCACAATCTGTACAAAGTGCTGGATAAAGCCCGTGAAGAACGTGGCGGTATCTCGTTTGAAAGTGAAGAAGCCAAATTTATCTTCAACGCTGAACGCCGCATTGAACGTATTGAACAGACCCAGCGTAATGACGCGCACAAACTGATTGAAGAGTGCATGATTATGGCTAACATCTCAGCGGCACGATTCGTTGAGAAAGCCAAAGAGCCTGCACTGTTCCGTATCCACGACAAGCCGACCACTGAAGCAATCACCTCCTTCCGTTCCGTACTGGCAGAGCTGGGACTGGAACTGCCTGGTGGTAACAAACCAGAGCCACGTGATTATGCCGAGTTGCTGGAATCAATTGCCGACAGACCTGACGCGGAAATGCTGCAAACTATGCTGCTGCGTTCAATGAAGCAGGCAATTTACGATCCAGAAAACCGCGGGCACTTTGGTCTGGCGCTGCAGTCTTATGCACACTTTACCTCACCGATTCGTCGCTATCCGGATCTGTCTTTGCACCGTGCAATTAAGTATTTGCTGGCACAGGAGCAGGGCCACAAAGGTAACACCACGGAAACGGGGGGCTACCATTATTCGATGGAAGAGATGTTGCAACTGGGCCAGCACTGTTCCATGGCGGAGCGCCGCGCTGACGAAGCTACGCGGGACGTTTCTGACTGGCTGAAGTGCGACTTTATGCTGGATCAGGTCGGTAATGTCTTTAAAGGCGTGATTGCCAGCGTGACCGGTTTTGGTTTCTTTGTTCGTCTTGATGAGCTGTTTATTGACGGTCTGGTGCATGTCTCCTCACTGGATAATGACTATTACCGCTTTGATCAGGTTGGACAACGCCTGACGGGGGAATCCAGCGGTCAGATGTATCGCCTGGGCGATCGTGTGGAAGTTCGTGTGGAAGCCGTCAACATGGACGAGCGTAAAATCGACTTTAGCCTGATCTCCAGTGAACGCGCACCGCGTAATGAGGGTAAAACCGCGCGCGAAAAAGCGAAAAAAGGTGATGCAGGTAAAAACACCGGCAGACGTCGTCAGATGGGCAAAAAGGTGAATTTCGAGCCGGATAGTGCTTTCCGTGGCGAGAAGAAAGGCAGAGCTAAACCTCAGGCGGATAAAAAAGCGACTGAGAAAAAAGGCGACAAAAAAGCGAAAAAGCCATCGGCGAAAACGCTTAAAATCGCTGCTGCCACCAAAGCTAAACGCGCGGCGAAAAAGAAAGTCGCGGAATAACGGCCATAAACCGTAAGCCGGGTGAGCTAAGTACTGCCCGGCATTACACATAAACTATTAACGAGTACATTCATGAGTGAAATGATTTACGGCATCCATGCGGTGCAGGCTCTGCTGGAGCGTGCGCCTGAGCGCTTTCAGGACGTCTTTATTCTCAAAGGTCGTGAAGATAAACGCCTGCTGCCGCTGATCCATGCTCTGGAAGCGCAGGGCGTTGTCATCCAGTTGGCTAACCGCCAGTTTCTGGATGAGAAAAGTGAGGGTGCGGTACATCAGGGTATTATTGCCCGCGTGAAGCCGGGCCGCCAGTATCAGGAAAACGATCTGCCGGATCTGATCGCCTCACTCGATCAGCCGTTTTTTTTGATCCTGGATGGCGTTACCGATCCGCATAACCTGGGCGCTTGCTTGCGAAGCGCAGACGCGGCTGGTGTGCATGCTGTTATCGTCCCGAAAGATCGTTCTGCGCAGTTGAATGCGACGGCGAAAAAAGTCGCCTGTGGCGCGGCAGAAAGCGTGCCACTGATCCGTGTGACCAACCTGGCGCGCACGATGCGTATGCTGCAGGAAGAGAACATCTGGATTGTTGGGACGGCAGGTGAAGCTGACCACACTCTGTATCAGAGCAAAATGACTGGCCGCCTGGCGCTGGTCATGGGAGCTGAAGGTGAAGGTATGCGTCGTCTGACTCGTGAACACTGTGATGAGCTGATCAGTATTCCGATGGCTGGTAGCGTCTCATCGTTGAACGTCTCCGTTGCAACGGGGATCTGCCTGTTTGAGGCCGTTCGTCAGCGCGGGTAACTGAGCTCTCCATTTCCATCAAGCCATCCTCCGGGATGGCTTTTTTGTGACCGCTATCCCAGGCACCCTCTTCTGTGAGTGACCATACTTATGGTCACTGCCATTGACGGAGGGAAACACAATGCACTGGCAAACGCATACCGTTTTTAACCAACCTGTACCGCTCAATAACAGCAATTTATACCTGTCCGATGGTGCACTGTGTGAAGCGGTGAATCGTGAGGGGGCTGGCTGGGACAGCGATCTTCTTGCCAGTATTGGCCAGCAATTAGGAACGGCGGAATCGCTCGAACTGGGACGGTTGGCCAACGCTTATCCGCCAGAACTATTGCGATACGATCCGCAGGGGCAGCGACTGGATGACGTGCGTTTTCATCCCGCCTGGCATTTACTGATGCAGGGGCTGTGTGCCAACCGGGTACATAATCTTGCCTGGGAAGAAGATGCAAGACAGGGGGCATTTGTTGCCCGGGCCGCACGTTTTATGTTGCATGCGCAGGTGGAGGCAGGCACGTTATGCCCTGTTACCATGACGTTTGCCGCCACGCCGCTGTTACTTGATATGTTACCTCCACAATTTCA
This sequence comes from Citrobacter sp. Marseille-Q5395, assembly GCF_947057495.1. Taxonomy (NCBI): domain Bacteria; kingdom Pseudomonadati; phylum Pseudomonadota; class Gammaproteobacteria; order Enterobacterales; family Enterobacteriaceae; genus Citrobacter; species Citrobacter sp. Marseille-Q5395. Next base: position 48,584 of record NZ_CAMSEL010000014.1, read on the forward strand.
TGACTGGTTCACACCGCTATGCAGCGATCGTTATGATTCACATCTGCTGCCCGGCGGGAAAAAGCGCGGTCTGCTGATTGGCATGGGAATGACGGAGAAACAGGGGGGATCAGATGTGCTGAGCAATACCACTCAGGCAGACCGCCTTGAGGATGGCACGTATCGGCTAATTGGGCATAAATGGTTTTTCTCCGTACCGCAAAGCGATGCTCATCTGGTGCTGGCACAGGCTAAAGGAGGGTTGTCCTGCTTCTTTGTCCCGCGATTTTTACCTGATGGGCGGCGTAACGCTATCCGTCTTGAACGGCTGAAGGATAAGTTAGGCAACCGCTCTAACGCCAGCTGCGAAGTTGAATTTCAGGATGCGATTGGCTGGCTACTGGGTGAGGAGGGAGAAGGTGTTCGTCATATCCTGAAAATGGGCGGTATGACACGTTTTGACTGTGCGCTTGGTAGCCACAGTATGATGCGGCGCGCTTTTTCCGTGGCAATTTATCATGCGCATCAGCGGCAGGTATTTGGCAAACCACTGATTGAGCAGCCGATGATGCGACAGGTATTGAGCCGGATGGCTCTCCAGTTGGAAGGCCAAACAGCGTTGCTGTTTCGGCTGGCGCGAGCCTGGGATCGTCGCAACGATGTGAAAGAAGCTCTGTGGGCCAGATTATTTACGCCAGCGGCAAAGTTCGCCATCTGTAAAAGCGGTATGCCATTCGTTGCAGAGGCCATGGAAGTGCTTGGTGGCACGGGGTATTGTGAGGAGAGTGAACTGCCGCGTTTGTACCGCGAGATGCCGGTAAACAGTATCTGGGAAGGATCCGGGAACATTATGTGCCTCGATGTATTGCGAGTGTTAACGAAACAACCGGGTATGTACGATATGCTCAGTGAAGCTTTTGCTGAAGTAAAAGGGCAAGACCGACATTACGACAGAATGGTACGTCAGCTACAACAGCACTTACGTAAACCCAGTGAGGAGCTGGGACGGGAGATTACGCAGCAGCTTTTCCTGCTCGGCTGTGGGGCGCAGATGTTGCGCTATGCATCTCCGCCAGTGGCGCAGGCCTGGTGTCAGATGATGTTGGATACGCGTGGTGGTCGGCGTTTGTCTGAACAGGTGCAGAATGACTTGTTATTACGGGCTACGGGTGGCTTGTGTTAATGACTTGCCTGGCGGCTGTGCAGGAGGATCTTATCAGGCCTACACTCTTACTTTCGATGTAGGCCAGATAAGTGAGCGACACCTGGCAGTATGCTATGCATAGAGTATGGCCTGTACACGCCAGTTATCAGGCTGTTGTTCTTCATACATTTGAATGATCCGATACCATGAGGCACCTTGTTCATCCGCTTTTAACGCCACAACGCGTTCCACATCCTGTGGATTTCCTGCAATGTTGCTGACAGAGATCAGTCCTATTTCGTTCAGACCCGTGACACAGTCAGCACTGGCGAACTCGGCAGGCTGTGCCGTGGTATCCACCAGTCCGGCAGAAAGCAGCAGTGAGGATAAGGCAAGTGATTGTTTCATCGTCAGCTCCATTATTCGTACCCCTACACGTGGCAGGGCATTCCATCGCGATAATAAACCTCAAGCTCCCTGCTGTTGGTTTATTGTGCACAGGTAAACGCATAGGGGCGCAAAGCAATGTAAAGCTGACTAAATTTCAATCCCGTGTTATTTACGATATAAAATGGCTTGTGAATACCATTGGCCCGTTACCACGGTTTCATCAACCAGTAATACAACGTAATAATCAGCTTTAGCCGCGGCAGCTTTGGCACGAATCTCTGCCAGCGCATCATCTGGAGAGCCTCTCACCAGCGCATTGACTGTCCCCATTCGCTGTAACCCCTGGCTCTGGTCACGGCGGATTTCTTGCGGATGGTCTGCGACAGGTGGCGCGGGTTGTGGCGTCCCCTGTAGCACGCTACAGGCGCTTAAAAACATAACCAGCATCAAAGAGGCAAACCGACGCATAACTCTATCTCGTTTCCTGATAGCCATAGTGTAGTGCCTTATTAATTTCCCTTTAGGGGAATGTTCCCGAAATGTTATCTCTCGCGCGATTTTCGAATGAAAATGTTGCGAAAGCGTAACCTAGTTCTCAACATTATGAATCATTGCCGAACACATTCACTTGCGTTAAGTATTTCTCCATGGCATACCGGAAAGAAAGAGGCGACAAATGATAGAAATTGAAACACGGCAACTGGCTGGTATTCCTGTCCTGCACGCATTTCCTGCTGGTCAACACGACCTTTCACTTCCCAGCATTATCTTTTATCACGGGTTCACTTCTTCCAGCCTGGTTTACAGCTATTTTGCCGTCGCTCTGGCACAGGCCGGGTTCCGGGTTGTTATGCCCGAAGCACCCGATCATGGTGCGCGGTTCAGTGGTGATACGCAGGGTAGAATGTACCGCTTCTGGCAGATTTTGCAGCAAAACATGCAGGAATTTACGGCGTTACGTGCGGCGCTGGTGGCAGAGAATTGGATATTAGATGAACGTCTTGCTATCGCGGGCGCCTCAATGGGTGGTATGACGGCACTGGGTATTATGGCGCGATATCCCGAGGTTAAATGTGCAGCCAGCCTGATGGGTTCGGGCTATTTTACCCACCTTGCCCATACGCTTTTTCCACCTTTATTCGTGCAGACGCCAGAGCAGCAGACGGAGTTCGATACGATAATAGCTCCGCTCGCTGAGTGGGATGTGACGCATCAGTTGGACCGACTGGCCGACAGACCGCTTTTATTGTGGCATGGACAGGATGACGATGTGGTCCCGGCCGTTGAAACCTTACGCTTACAACAGGCGTTGATTCAGGCAGGTCTGGATAAAAATCTGACCTGCCTGTGGGAAGCTGGCGTGCGCCACCGTATCACGCCAGAAGCGCTGGCAGCGACGGTATCATTTTTCCGCCAACATCTCTAAACGCGCAAAATGTTTACACCCTGCGCTTCGAGCTGTTGCAAGATCTCAGGGTTCGCATTTTTACCGGTAATCAGCATATCGATTTGATCGGCACGGCTGAATAACATACCTGCACGTTCACCCACTTTACTGCTATCGACCAGTACTACCAGTTTGCCGACTACGCTAAGCATCTTCTGTTCTGCCATCGCGGTCAGCATGTCAGTTTTATACAGCCCGTCAGCGGTAAGTCCTTTGCCGCTGGTAAACATCCAGTGCCCGGCGTACAGGCTATTCTCGCTGCCCTGCGGGCTAAGTGTGATGGACTGGCTCTTGTTATATTGCCCGCCCATGATGATTACGCTCTCATGCTCCTGGTCGATCAGATAATTTGCCAGCGGCAGATAATTAGTAATGATCTGCACCGGCTTGCCACACATTTCCCGCCCAAGCAGGAATGCAGTGGATCCACAGTTGATCACCACGCTTTCGCCTGGATTGATCAGTTGTGACGCTGCCTTGGCTATGCGTACCTTCTCGTCATGATTCTGTGCCTGGTGCAGATTCATCGGCGTCCAGCGTGGCCGCTGTTGAGTAATGGCTTCTGCGCCGTTACGAACTTTTTTAAGCTTGCCGTTTTCGTCAAGTTTGTTGATATCCCGACGTGCCGTAGCGGGTGAGATTCCTAAGCGTTCTACGACATTTTCAACGGTCACAAAGCCCAGCTGTGCCAGCATATCGAGTAGAATTTGATGTCTTTGTGCTTCAGTCATGAGCTATTCCGATACAAAATGATTTTTTAAGATGATATTTGAAATAGCCTGAAAATACTAAAGTAAATATAGAAAAATGCCGGGAAAAACCCGGCATCATAGCGATTAGAGGAAGGATTTAAACGGCAGATCCGGCTCGATTGTAAAACAGTCGTCAAAACCGCGTGGATAGTGATATTCAAAGTTATCTTTATCCAGCGGCCAGGTGAACTTGCCGCCAACCTGCCAGATAAACGGCTTGAAGCCATACTTCAACCGATCTTTTTTCATCTCCCACAGAACACGGATCTCTTGCGGATCGGCCTGGAAGTTTGACCAGATATCATGGTGGAACGGGATCACCACTTTGGTATTTAACGCTTCCGCCATACGCAGCATGTCGGAGCTGGTCATCTTGTCGGTAATGCCGCGCGGGTTTTCGCCATAGGAACCCAGTGCCACATCTATCTGATGTTCATTGCCGTGTTTTGCGTAGTAGTTGGAGTAGTGGGAGTCTCCGCTGTGATACAGCGTACCGCCCGGCGTTTTGAACAGGTAGTTAACGGCACGCATATCCATGCCGTCTGGAAGGACGCCGGCCGCTTTTTGATCGACTGGCAGTGTGATCAGCGCTGTGCGGTCAAATGCATCAAGAGCATGAATTTCAATGTCTTTTATTTTAACAACGTCACCCGGTTTCACTACGATGCAGCGTTCTTTTGGCACACCCCAGCCGATCCACAGATCCACGCAGGTTTGCGGCCCGATAAATGGTACATCGTCGGCACAGTTCTGCATGACGGCCGCAGCAACGTTAACGTCAATGTGATCGTTATGATCGTGAGTGGCCAGTACTGCGTCGATCTGGCGAATAGCGAAAGGATCGAGCACAAATGGCGTGGTGCGCAGGTTTGGCTGCAATTTCTTTACTCCGGCCATACGCTGCATCTGATGCCCGGTTTTCATCAGCGGATTACCGTGGCTCTGCTTACCTGTCCCGCACCAAAAATCGACACAGACATTAGCCCCACCTTCTGATTTCAGCCAGATCCCGGTACAACCTAACCACCACATGGCAAAGGTGCCTGGTGCAACCTGCTCCTGTTCGATCTCTTCATTCAGCCAGCTTCCCCACTCCGGGAACGTGCTCAGGATCCATGATTCACGCGTGATGCTTTTTACTTTACTCATCGCATTTACCTTCATGTTTGTTCAGATTGAATCAAAGTGTGATTTGTTTTGATTAATCCTGACACTATTTTTTCACGTTGGCAATGACTTGTTTTTCGCGATCAGCATCTCTGACAGAGTGTAATTACGAGGGAATTACGCGAGGTTTTATTTGGGGTATTTTATTATTTATTTGATTTTATTGCACTTAATCGTGATTTAAGTTGATGGTGATTAATCCTTTCCTGATCTATAGGAATTATTTGCGTGGTGCGTCACATTTAATCAAATTCAATCTTGTTGTGATTACTTTTGAAAATTAGAGTGAGGGTACAACATTCGGGTATCAACAAAACCCGGCAACTTCGTTTACTGGAGATCGTTATGGAGATCCTCTACAACATCTTTACCGTCTTTTTTAATCAGGTAATGACCAATGCTCCGCTGCTGTTGGGTATTGTGACCTGTCTTGGCTACATCCTGCTGCGTAAGAGCGTCAGCGTGATTATCAAAGGCACGATCAAAACAATCATCGGTTTTATGTTGTTGCAGGCGGGGTCCGGCATCCTGACCAGCACCTTTAAACCAGTGGTGGCGAAGATGTCTGAGGTTTATGGCATCAACGGCGCGATTTCAGATACCTACGCCTCAATGATGGCGACCATTGAACGTATGGGCGATGCCTATAGTTGGGTAGGCTACGCCGTGTTATTGGCGCTGGCGCTGAACATTTGTTACGTCCTGCTGCGGCGTATTACCGGTATCCGCACTATCATGTTGACCGGCCACATCATGTTCCAGCAAGCGGGGCTGATTGCGGTCTCTTTCTACATCTTCGGTTACCCGATGTGGACCACCATTATCTGTACCGCGGTGCTGGTGTCGCTCTACTGGGGCATTACCTCCAACATGATGTACAAGCCGACCCAGGAAGTCACCGACGGTTGCGGCTTCTCCATTGGTCACCAGCAGCAATTCGCTTCGTGGATGGCTTACAAACTCGCGCCATATCTGGGTAAAAAAGAAGAGAGCGTCGAAGATCTTAAGCTGCCTGGCTGGCTGAATATCTTCCATGACAACATCGTTTCTACAGCCATTGTGATGACCATTTTCTTTGGAGCGATCCTGCTTTCCTTCGGTATTGATGTTGTCCAGGCGATGGCGGGTAAAACCCACTGGACTATCTATATCCTGCAAACTGGTTTCTCGTTCGCGGTCGCGATCTTCATCATCACCCAGGGCGTACGTATGTTCGTTGCTGAACTTTCAGAAGCGTTCAATGGTATTTCTCAACGCCTTATTCCCGGCGCAGTACTGGCGATTGACTGTGCGGCGATTTATAGCTTTGCACCAAATGCGGTGGTCTGGGGTTTTATGTGGGGCACCATCGGCCAGTTGATCGCCGTCGGTATCCTGGTGGGTTTCGGCTCATCCATTCTGATAATCCCTGGCTTTATCCCAATGTTCTTCTCTAACGCCACTATTGGTGTGTTTGCTAACCACTTTGGCGGCTGGCGTGCGGCGCTCAAAATTTGTCTTGTGATGGGGATGATCGAAATCTTTGGCTGCGTCTGGGCGGTGAAACTCACCGGCATGAGCGCCTGGATGGGGATGGCGGATTGGTCGATTCTGGCTCCACCGATGATGCAGGGCTTTGCCTCACTCGGACTGATTTTTATGGCCGTCATGATTCTGATTTCACTGGCTTATATGTTTTTCGCAGGGCGCACATTGCGCGCTGAGGAAGATGCAGAAAAACAACTGGCAGGACAATCTGCCTAATAAGGAGTTCCGATTATGACCGTACGTATTCTGGCTGTGTGTGGCAATGGGCAAGGCAGTTCCATGATCATGAAAATGAAAGTGGATCAGTTTTTAACCCAGTCAAATATTGACCATACGGTGAACAGTTGCGCGGTGGGTGAATACAAAAGCGAGCTGAGCGGCGCAGATATCATCATCGCCTCTACCCATATCGCCGGTGAAATCACTGTTTCCGGCAACAAATATGTCGTTGGCGTACGCAATATGCTATCGCCAGCCGATTTTGGTCCAAAGCTGCTGGAAGTGATCAAAGAACATTTTCCGCAGGATGTGAAGTAAGGACGCCATATGAAATTACGTGATTCATTAGCGGACAATAACGCCATCCTTTTGCAGGCTGATGCCAGCACCTGGCAGGAAGCCGTAAAGCTGGGCGTCGATCTGCTGGTTAAGGCCGATGTTGTCGAACCGCGTTACTACCAGGCGATTCTCGACGGCGTAGAGCAGTTTGGCCCGTATTTTGTGATAGCACCTGGTCTGGCTATGCCTCATGGCCGCCCGGAGGAAGGTGTGAAGAAAACCGGGTTTGCCCTGGTTACGCTGAAAACACCGCTGGTGTTTAACCACGAAGATAACGACCCGGTTGATATTCTGATCACCATGGCGGCAGTGGATGCCAACACGCATCAGGAGGTTGGCATCATGCAGATTGTTAATCTGTTTGAAGATGAAGCCAATTTTGATCGTTTACGTGCCTGCCGCACCGCGCAGGAAGTACTGGATTTAATTGATAACGCCACTGCGGCGGCTGCTTAAAAGGAACACTAAAATGTCATTACCTATGTTGCAGGTAGCGCTGGATAATCAAACGATGGCTTCCGCGTATGAAACAACACGCCTGATTGCAGATGAAGTGGACATCATTGAAGTTGGTACGATTCTCTGTGTCGCTGAAGGCGTGCGTGCGGTTCGCGATCTTAAAGCGCTGTATCCGCATAAAATCGTACTGGCGGATGCCAAAATTGCCGATGCAGGCAAAATTCTTTCTCGTATGTGCTTTGAAGCCAACGCTGACTGGGTGACTGTGATCTGCTGTGCGGATATCAACACCACCAAAGGTGCGCTGGATGTGGCGAAAGAATTCAATGGCGATGTACAGATTGAACTGACCGGTTACTGGACCTGGGAACAGGCGCAGGAATGGCGTGACGCGGGCATTGGACAGGTTGTGTATCACCGTAGTCGCGATGCACAGGCCGCAGGTGTGGCGTGGGGGGACGCAGATATCAGCGCCATCAAACGTCTGGCCGATATGGGCTTCAAAGTCACCGTTACCGGCGGTCTGGCGCTGGAGGATCTACCGCTGTTCAAAGGCATTCCAATCCATGTTTTTATCGCCGGTCGCAGCATTCGTGATGCAGCCTCACCGGTAGAAGCTGCTCGTCAGTTCAAACGTTCCATCGCCCAACTTTGGGGCTAAGGAGCGGTTATGTTGTCGAAACAGATCCCGCTCGGTATCTATGAAAAAGCGCTCCCCGTCGGGAAGTGCTGGCAAACGCGGCTGAATCTTGCCAGAGAACTGGGTTTTGATTTTGTTGAGATGTCTGTTGATGAAACAGACGACCGCCTGGCGCGCCTGGACTGGAGCAGTGAGCAGCGTCTGGCGCTGGTAAGTGCGATTGCCGAAACCGGTGTGCGTGTCCCTTCCATGTGCCTGAGTGCGCATCGTCGTTTTCCGCTCGGTAGCGAAGATGACGCGGTGCGTGACCAGGGACTGGAGATCATGCGTAAAGCGATCCGATTTGCTCAGGATATTGGCATTCGCGTGATCCAACTGGCGGGTTACGACGTTTACTACCAGAAGGCCAATAACGAAACGCGTCGTCGTTTTCGCGATGGGCTGAAAGAGAGCGTGGAAATGGCGAGTCGTGCTCAGGTGACGCTGGCGATGGAGATTATGGATTATCCCCTGATGAACTCGATCAGCAAGGCGCTGGGTTATGCGCACTACCTGAACAATCCTTGGTTCCAGCTTTATCCTGATATTGGCAATCTGTCGGCGTGGGATAACGACGTGCAGATGGAATTACAGGCCGGGATAGGACATATCGTGGCGGTACACGTTAAAGACACCAAACCCGGTGTGTTCAAAAACGTGCCGTTTGGCGAGGGCGTGGTGGATTTCGAACGTTGTTTTGCGACACTCAAGCAGAGTGGGTATTGCGGGCCATACCTGATTGAGATGTGGAGTGAAACGGCAGATGATCCGGCACGAGAAGTGGCGAAAGCGCGTGATTGGGTGAAAGCGCGTATGGCAAGCGTTGGTCTGGTGGAGGCGGCGTAATGCAAAAGCTTAAACAGCAGGTGTTCGATGCCAACATGGATTTGCCGCGCTACGGACTGGTGACTTTTACCTGGGGTAACGTGAGTAGCATCGACCGCGAACGCGGGTGGGTAGTGATCAAACCCAGCGGTGTTGCTTATGAGGCCATGACCGCAGACGATATGGTTGTGGTCGATATGACAGGGAACGTGGTGGAAGGGCGTTATCGTCCTTCCTCTGATACTGCGACGCATTTGGCACTGTACCGCCGCTATCCGTCGCTCGGCGGCGTGGTGCATACCCACTCAACCCATGCGACGGCATGGGCGCAGGCGGGGCTGGCGATCCCGGCACTTGGCACTACGCATGCGGATTATTTCTTTGGCGATATTCCCTGCACCCGGGCGTTAAACGAAGAAGAGGTACAGAGCGAATATGAGCTGAACACCGGCAAGGTCATCATTGAAACTCTGGGGGACGTTGAACCGCTGCATACCCCAGGTGTGGTGGTGTATCAGCACGGTCCGTTTGCGTGGGGGAAAACTGCCCATGAGGCGGTACATAACGCAGTGGTGATGGAAGAGGTGGCGAAGATGGCGTGGATTGCGCGCGGCATCAACCCATGCCTCAATCCCATTGATGGCTACCTGATGAACAAACACTTCATGCGTAAGCACGGCCCGAACGCCTATTACGGACAGAAATAAACAAAACGCTCCGGAGCTAACGCTTTCAGGGGATGTTATCGATCAGCTCCGGATGCGTTTTACTGCAAAAAAAGCCCCCAATGAAGGGGGCAAGTCAAACTGTGGCAATGTTCTCGTTGGTTATTTCTGGATAGCTAGCGATAAATATCCGCGCTGGCGCGCATATTTCCGTTACTACCTGGCTCCCTGGTGAGGATTACGCGGTAGTAGGTAGCGCCTTGAGCATCTGTTTCTTCATTCAGGGCCTGATTGGCTTCACTTTCAGTGGCGAAGTTATGGTTTATGTAAATTACGCCTAAGCTCTGCACATCATCCATATTTCTGGCCTGATGATTGTCAATCTTGATGGCTGCTGTTGCACTTGCACTGAGCAAAAGTACAGCCAGAAGGGTCAAAACACGGGCTCGCATATGTACCTCCTCGACTGCGGTCTCTGGTTCGCTTTCTCCTGTGAGTAGATAACTTCTGATTTAATTTTAACCGTTACCGACGGAGTCGATAGCGACCATTTCTGATGCAGTTGTTCAAAAAATTACCGCATGCCTGTCTTTCCTTTAATTAACAGTTAGCTGATGTCTACCGCTGTGGTTAAAAATTCCTGTTTTCCAGGCATAACCTCTTACCAAATGGTCAATTTAACCGAATGAGTACGCCGTCTATAGTGAGCTGAAAAATAATATAACTTTATGATTATAAGGCAAAAACTTATGGATACTTCATTCATGGATTTCAGCTATTTCCTGATTATGTTTATGGTTGCGCTGGTAGCTGGTTTTATTAACGTAGTGTCGGGGGGCGGTGGGTTTCTCTCTATTGGCGCATTGTTGATTTCCGGTTTGCCGCCGGCCAACGCATTGGCGACCAATAAAATTCAGGCGTTGGGCAGTTCGCTCACCTCCGGGATTTATTTTTTACGCCGAGGGCATATCAATGTTCAGGAACACAAATATGTATTTTTATCTGCCTTTATTGGTTCTGCGCTGGGCACCACATTAATCCAGTTTATTGAGCCGGACCTGCTAAAAAAGTTGCTGCCGGTACTGATTATCGCCGTCGCCATCTATTTCATATTTGCCCCTAATCTCAGTGAACCGAAAAGAAAACAGCAGGTGTCACTGCTTCTTTTTTCACTTATCGGCGGTGGGTGCGTGGGTTTTTATGATGGGTTTCTTGGCGCTGGGGCCGGCTCTTTCTATACGCTCTGCTATATCCTGCTTTGGGGATACAGCATAGATAAGGCGCAAATCCACTCTAACTTTATTAATCTGGCATCGAACATCGCCTCGATTTTGTTTTTTATCTTCGGCGGTAAAATGATCTGGTCGCTCGGGCTGGTCATGTTCGTGGGACAATCCCTCGGTGCGCGCCTGGGGGCCACGGTGGTGCTGACGCGAGGAAAGAAAGTCATCAGACCGATGATTGTGATTGTCTCCATTTGCATCAGCGTCAAAATGCTGCTGGATATGTATTAATGACGCCATGATAAATAATCGAACAATCGCCTTGTGTTTGGCTGTAGGCGCAAGTATGATTACGCGTCAATTTTTCAGCCGACCTTTAACACGTTCCTTGCCTCCCCGGGCCTCGGCTGACCCAGACAGGAGGCTGAATAATCCGTAAGGAGCAATTCGATGCGTCATTACGAAATCGTTTTTATGGTCCATCCTGACCAGAGCGAACAGGTTCCGGGTATGATCGAACGCTACACTGGTGCAATCACTGCAGCAGAAGGCACGATCCACCGTCTGGAAGACTGGGGCCGCCGTCAGCTGGCTTACCCGATCAACAAACTGCACAAAGCTCACTACGTTCTGCTGAACGTTGAAGCGCCGCAGGAAGTTATCGATGAGCTGGAAACAAACTTCCGCTTCAACGATGCCGTTATCCGTAGCATGGTAATGCGTACTAAGCACGCTGTTACCGAAGCATCTCCGATGGTTAAAGCGAAAGACGAGCGTCGTGAACGTCGCGATGATTTCGCAAACGAAACCGCAGATGATGCAGATGCTGGGGATTCTGAAGAGTAATTTCTGATGACCAACCGTCTGGCGTTGTCCGGCACCGTGTGCAGGGCTCCCCTTCGAAAGGTCAGTCCATCAGGAATTCCTCATTGCCAGTTCGTGCTTGAGCATCGTTCTGTGCAGGAGGAAGCCGGTTTTCACCGGCAGGCATGGTGTCAAATGCCCGTTATTGTTAGCGGACACGAAAACCAGGCCATTACTCACAGTATAACGGTCGGTAGCGCAGTGACCGTTCAGGGGTTCATTTCTTGCCATAAGGCAAAGAACGGCCTGAGCAAAATGGTTCTGCATGCCGAGCAGATTGAATTGATAGATTCTGGAGACTAGCCATATGGCACGTTATTTCCGTCGTCGCAAGTTCTGCCGTTTCACCGCGGAAGGCGTTCAAGAGATCGACTATAAAGATATCGCTACGCTGAAAAACTACATCACCGAAAGCGGTAAGATTGTCCCAAGCCGTATCACCGGTACCCGTGCAAAATACCAGCGTCAGCTGGCTCGCGCTATCAAACGCGCTCGCTACCTGTCCCTGCTGCCGTACACTGATCGTCATCAGTAATCGGTCACGGTCCATTAATACGACTTTGAGAGGATAAGGTAATGCAAGTTATTCTGCTTGATAAAGTAGCAAACCTGGGTAGCCTGGGTGATCAGGTTAACGTTAAAGCGGGCTATGCTCGTAACTTCCTGGTACCACAGGGTAAAGCTGTTCCTGCTACCAAGAAAAACGTTGAATTTTTCGAAGCGCGTCGCGCTGAACTGGAAGCCAAACTGGCTGACGTTCTGTCTGCTGCTGAAGCTCGTGCTGAGAAAATCAACGCACTGGAAACCGTAACCATCGCGTCCAAAGCGGGCGATGAAGGTAAACTGTTCGGTTCCATCGGTACTCGCGACATCGCTGACGCTGTAACTGCAGCTGGCGTTGAAGTGGCTAAGAGCGAAGTTCGTCTGCCGAACGGTGTTCTGCGTACCACTGGTGAGCACGAAGTGAGCTTCCAGGTTCACAGCGAAGTGTTTGCTAAGCTGACTGTAAACGTAGTTGCAGAATAAGTTTTTATTCTGAAAACCGCGTAAAAGCGCCGGCCCTGTGCCGGCGTTTTGCTTTTCTCCCCCTCCTGTTTTTCGCTCTGGCTATTCTCTATCCTTTTCGGGATAATCGTAAAAATAAAACATTATTTCAAAGTGGTGATGGAATGGAAACAACGCACCAACCTCTGTTTGCGCGTAAAAACGTAGTCTATCTGAGCGCGGCGTTCTGCTGCCTGCTCTGGGGAAGTGCCTATCCGGCGATAAAAAGCGGGTATGAGATCTTCCAGATTGCCACGGATGACATTCCGTCGAAAATTGTCTTTGCCGGATACCGCTTCTTGTTTGCGGGATTATTACTACTGTTGCTGGCTATGATGCAGCGTAAACCTATCGGCAGGTTAAGCCCACGCCAGTTTGGACAGCTCACGCTGCTGGGACTGACGCAGACCTCACTGCAATACATCTTCTTTTACATCGGTCTGGCGTTCACGACGGGTGTGAAAGGCTCAATCATGAACGCCACTGGCACGTTCTTTAGCGTACTGCTGGCCCACTTTATCTACCAGAATGACAAGCTGAGCTACAACAAGGCGCTGGGCTGTATCCTGGGCTTTACCGGTGTGATGGTGGTGAACTTTAACAGTGGCCTGATGGACTTTAGCTTTAGTCTGTTAGGGGATGGCTCGGTGGTGCTGGCAGCCTTTATTCTCTCTGCCGCCACGCTTTACGGTAAACGTATTTCTCAGACAGTGGATCCGACGGTGATGACAGGCTATCAACTGGGGATAGGCGGTCTGGCATTGGTTATCGGGGGCTATGCTTTCGGTGGGACGCTGACCGTACACGGTTCGTCTTCGGTGGCGATTCTTGGCTACCTGACGCTGCTCTCTTCGGTGGCGTTCGCATTGTGGAGCATCTTGCTCAAGTACAATCGTGTAGGGATGATCGCTCCGTTTAACTTTCTTATTCCCGTTTCGGGAGCGGTGCTGTCGGCGATCTTCCTCGGCGAGAATATTCTGGAGTGGAAATACGCGGTTGCGCTGGTGCTGGTCTGTTCGGGGATTTGGTGGGTGAATAAGGTCAGTAAAGTGCGCAAACCACAGAATGCCTGATAACGTGGCGCTTATCAGGCCGATGCCAGTCCGGGTGAGGCATTGACGTCGCCACCCGGACTAAAAATTACCGTGCGCGAATAAAGCTGCCGTTGGGTTGGCGGGTAAACAGCACCTGCTGACCATTACCGGTATCGATAGTTAAACCCGTCACCACTCCATTGGCATTCTGCCTGATCTGTATCATCTGACCATTTTTCAGATTACTCAGCGGTTTTCCTGCCCCCTCGACCTGTGCCATAGCATACACATCGGTTGGTGGAAGGTTATGATCGCGGAATACCTGCGCCAGCGTTTTGCCTGAATCTACGCGATAGGTGCGCCATTGCTGGTCAATCCCGCTATCCTGCTGAAAAGGCTGCGTCTGGGGCTGAGATTGTTGAGCCTGCGGCTGTACGTCTGGTTCTCCTTCCTGGATCGGTTCCGGCGCAACCGGAGCGACCTGGCCAGGATCGTTTTGCGGGGCAACCAGCTGTGCCTGAAGCTGAGCCTCAGTCGGCGGCTGTGATTGCGACTGGAAATCCAGTTGTGCATCACGTGTGACCACTGGAGTATCGCTGGAGTCATTAGAAGGGAGCAGGAAACCTATCACCAGCACGATTGCAGCAGCAATGATGCCACGGCGATGCATAGGCGGTAGCGGGTCCATAATGCGAAAATTGTCCGGTGCATGCCAGATTTTCGCCAGGGTTGGTTTTAATTCAAAGCGCCCGGGCATGGCTTTCCTCCTGCTCCGCTTATCGTTCCTCGATCATAGAGTATAGATGGCTAACGCTATGATGTTCGTCATAATACCCTTCATGCTTCGCGTTGCCGGTGTGTTGGCTGCTCTCACTCACCCTAATTACTTATAAATGTAAGCTCATCGGGATTCGTTCGCCTGCCTGCACTCGAATTTTTCAGGGTATACATCCGCTTTCGTGATATTGATGCGGAATATAGCCATTGTTTCTTTTTCCTCGCGATTTGTCATCTCTTCCTGATACAAAGTTTTACCGGATGCGGCATGGCTGATATGCTGCCCGCTACTTTACATCCGATGAAAGGAAATATGATGGCCACCCCGACTTTTGACACTATCGAAGCGCAAGCAAGCTACGGCATTGGTTTGCAGGTTGGACAGCAACTGAGCGAATCCGGTCTGGAAGGGCTGTTACCTGAAGCGCTGGTCGCTGGTATTGCTGATGCGCTGGAAGGCAAACACCCAGCTGTGCCTGTTGACGTTGTGCACCGCGCACTGCGTGAAATCCACGAACGTGCAGATGCGGTACGTCGTGAACGTTTCCAGGCTATGGCCGCCGATGGCGTCAAATATCTGGAAGAAAACCGTGAGAAAGACGGTGTGAACAGCACTGAATCCGGTCTGCAGTTCCGTGTTCTGACTCAGGGTGAAGGTGCAATTCCGGCGCGTACCGACCGCGTACGTGTGCACTATACCGGTAAACTGATTGACGGTACTGTGTTTGACAGTTCTGTCGCTCGTGGTGAGCCGGCTGAATTCCCGGTTAATGGCGTGATCCCAGGCTGGATTGAAGCGCTGACCCTGATGCCGGTGGGTTCCAAATGGGAACTGACTATTCCTCAGGAACTGGCTTATGGCGAGCGTGGCGCTGGCGCGTCCATTCCTCCGTTCAGCACGCTGGTGTTCGAGGTTGAGCTGCTCGAGATCCTGTAAGCAGTGACTTCTGTTCCCCTCAGGATTGAGGGGAGCGGAAAATTAGTTTTAAAACCTATAGTTGTAACAGTATCGATATTTTATCTTGCAAATGACGTTCTTGCGTGTATTTTTGTGAGCTAATTCGCGGTATCAGAGTGATATGACACTCACTTTAAACATTAAATTAACATTATATCTAAATCTTAGTATTCATCCCGCCGATTCTTACCTAATATCGATGAGTCCTGCTAACGGGATCGTCGTATCATAGACACATTAAAGGCCGTAGAGCCTGAACAACACAGACAGGTACAGGAAGAAAAAAACATGGTAGATCAGGTAAAAGTCGTTGCCGACGAAGAGGGTTCGTCTGAACAGTCGCTACGGCGCAATCTCACAAACCGTCATATTCAACTTATTGCAATCGGTGGTGCCATCGGCACGGGCCTGTTTATGGGCTCCGGAAAAACCATCAGTCTCGCCGGACCGTCGATCATCTTTGTATATATGATCATCGGTTTCATGTTGTTTTTCGTGATGCGGGCAATGGGAGAACTGTTGCTTTCGAATCTCGAATACAAATCCTTCAGCGATTTCGCCTCTGACCTTCTCGGGCCATGGGCTGGGTATTTTACCGGCTGGACCTACTGGTTTTGCTGGGTAGTTACCGGGATGGCGGACGTTGTCGCCATTACGGCTTATGCGCAATTCTGGTTCCCTGGACTCTCTGACTGGGTTGCTTCACTGGCAG
The DNA here is from genome assembly GCF_947057495.1 of Citrobacter sp. Marseille-Q5395. Taxonomy (NCBI): domain Bacteria; kingdom Pseudomonadati; phylum Pseudomonadota; class Gammaproteobacteria; order Enterobacterales; family Enterobacteriaceae; genus Citrobacter; species Citrobacter sp. Marseille-Q5395. The sequence continues at coordinate 64,788 of NZ_CAMSEL010000014.1, forward strand.
TGATCATTCTGCTGCTGAGTCTCAACCTCGCCACCGTTAAAATGTTCGGTGAGATGGAGTTCTGGTTTGCCATGATCAAGATCGTCGCCATTGTTGGACTGATTGTTGTCGGTCTGGTGATGGTACTGACGCACTTCCAGTCGCCAACCGGCGTTGAAGCGTCGTTTACGCACTTATGGAATGATGGTGGCTGGTTCCCGAAAGGTCTGAGTGGTTTCTTTGCTGGCTTCCAGATAGCGGTGTTCGCGTTTGTGGGTATCGAGCTGGTGGGAACGACAGCTGCGGAAACCAAAGACCCGGAGAAATCTCTGCCGCGAGCAATTAACTCGATTCCGATCCGTATTATCATGTTCTATGTTTTCGCGCTGATCGTGATTATGTCTGTAACACCGTGGAGCTCGGTTGTTCCAAGCAAAAGCCCGTTCGTTGAGCTGTTTGTGCTGGTAGGGCTACCGGCAGCGGCGAGCCTGATTAACTTTGTGGTTCTGACTTCTGCTGCGTCTTCTGCGAACAGCGGTGTGTTCTCAACCAGTCGTATGCTGTTTGGTCTGGCGCAGGAAGGCGTAGCGCCTAAAGCATTCGCCAAGCTGTCTAAACGTGCAGTACCGGCGAAAGGTTTGACGTTCTCCTGTATCTGCCTGCTGGGCGGCGTAGTGATGCTGTATGTTAACCCGAGTGTGATTGGCGCATTCACCATGATCACCACCGTATCAGCGATTCTGTTCATGTTTGTCTGGACCATTATTCTTTGCTCGTACCTGGTGTACCGCAAACAGCGTCCGCATCTGCATGAGAAATCGATCTACAAGATGCCGTTAGGCAAGCTGATGTGCTGGGTGTGCATGGCGTTCTTCGTGTTTGTACTGGTACTGCTGACGCTGGAAGAGGATACCCGACAGGCACTGATCGTAACGCCGCTGTGGTTCATTGCACTGGGACTGGGCTGGCTGTTTATCGGTAAGAAACGCATGGCTGGCGTACGCTAATAAAAAAAGAGCCGCGATGCGGCTCTAATATTCCGTAAAACAGGGCGCTCTCAGGCGCCCTTTTTATTCACCAGCGAGGGCACGCGGGAACAACACATTGTTTTCCAGACTGATGTGCTCCATCAGGTCGTCGATCAACTCGTTAATGCCGTTATACATGGCTTTCCAGGTGGTGCAGGCTTCTGGCGGAGGCGTCACATTGTTGGTGATGTGCTTGATCACTTCTACCAGTTCACCGGCATCGTCGTGCTCGCTTTCCATCACGCTGATAGGTCCCATCGCCTGGCTACCCATTCCCTGTTTAATCATCGGGAACAGGATCTGTTCTTCTTTCATCATGTGGCTGGACAGTTCTTCATGCAGCATGGTCAGGTTCTTTGCCAGACCGCGTGGTACGTTAGGTTTGTCTGCATGAACGCGTTCAACTTTAGTGGCTTGCAGGATCAGTTCCGGCAGTTGTTCGCGGTGGCGGTCGTGATAACGAACGATGATATGGTCGATGATTTCTGCCAGCGCTACGGTGCGCCAGTCTTTCTCCAGCGGTTGTTCTGCCAACTGTGCGAGCTGTGCTTCGATAGTTTCTACATCCAGCTCTTTACGTGCGGCAGCGCGTGCCAGCGTTTGCTTACCGCCACAGCAGTAATCCATATCGTATTTACGAAACAGTGCCGAAGCGCGAGGAATAGAGAGCGCCAGTTCACCTAAAGGTTGATCGCGATAAGACATAGCCGTTACCTCATTCTCAATAATATAAGGTGCATTTTAAATGCAACTTATAGAGAAGGATATAACCCTTTCGGGGCAGAGGATTATGTGATGGTTGTCACGAAAATTTCTTATCTCTTTAACATGCTGAATCTTATTGAAAAGGGGAAAAACGGCGAAAAAAACCGCGTCACAAGATTAAATAAGCGGACGCTGCTGCCGATAGTTAGACCTCAGACAATACCTGCATAATAAAAAGGCAACAGATGTTCAAACGAATCAAAGTGATAACCTTACTTATCACCGTGTTACTCGCCCTGGGCGCAATGCAGCTCATTTCCGCAGGCGTTTTTATTGGCGCGCTCAATAACGACAAGCAAAACTTTAACGTGTCTCAGCTTTCCAGCCAGAATGTGGCCGAGTTTACTGATGCCTGGATTAGCCTGAACCAGGCTCGCGTCACGCTCAATCGGGGTATGCTGCGTTTGCAAGGGACGATGGCGAATGAAATTAACGGTGGCCAGTTGAAGGAACTGGTGAATACAGCAAATCGCCTGCTGAATGATGCCAAAGATCATTACGATAAATACTATGCCTTGCCGGAAACGCCGGGTCTGGATGAGCATCTGGCTGACCGGCTCGAAGAGCAGTACGGCATCTATTCTGCAACGCTGGCAAAAATGAATGCGCTGCTCGCTGAAGGCAAACTGGAGGAGATGTTTAAACAGAATGCTGAGCAAAAGCAGACGGCGATGCAGGGGGTTTATCAGGAATGGCGCGCTGCGCAATCTGCTCTGGCAAATGCTGGTGTACAGGATAACGAGAAGGACTATCAGAAGATTATCTGGCTATTGTCCGCGGTGATGCTGATCGTGATAACCGTTATTGTCGTCAGCTGGATAGCCATGCAACGCGTACTGCTGAGGCCACTCCATGAGGTAATTGGGCACATCCGCCATATTGCCGCTGGCGATCTGACCCACGGTATCAGCGCCGAGGGCAGTAATGAAATGGCGCTACTGGCGCGTAATGTCCGTGATATGCAACAGGCGCTGGCAAACACGGTTGGCGTCGTACGCGATGGGGCAGATACCATCTATACCGGCGCGGGGGAAATCGCTGCGGGTAGTAATGATCTCTCTTCCCGTACTGAACAACAGGCCGCCTCTCTGGAAGAGACGGCTGCCAGTATGGAGCAGCTTACCGCTACCGTGAAACAGAATGCGGACAATGCGCGGCAGGCAACCAGTCTGGCAAAAAATGCCTCACAGACGGCGCAGAAAGGTGGCGCTGTGGTCGATGGTGTGGTGCGCACTATGGATGAGATCGCCACCAGTTCGAGTAAAATTGCGCAAATTACCAATGTTATCGACGGTATTGCCTTCCAGACCAATATTCTTGCACTGAACGCGGCGGTAGAAGCGGCGCGAGCCGGTGAGCAGGGGCGCGGTTTTGCTGTGGTAGCAGGAGAAGTGCGTACGCTGGCGCAGCGCAGCGCCCAGGCGGCGAAAGAAATTAAGGCGCTGATTGATGATTCCGGTAACCGGGTCAACGCCGGTACTGCGCTGGTGCATGAAGCCGGTGAAACGATGGCGGAAATAGTCAGTGCCGTCAGCCGGGTGACTGACATCATGGGTGAGATTGCATCCGCCTCAGATGAACAGAGTCGGGGTATTGATCAGGTAGGTCAGGCGGTTGCTGAGATGGACCGAGTGACGCAGCAAAATGCCTCGCTGGTGGAAGAGTCTGCTTCTGCCGCTGCCGCGCTAGAAGAGCAGGCAGCACGCCTGAATCAGACGGTGGCGGTGTTTAAAGTTTAACGTCTGCTCCGGCCTACAAGAAAATATCCTGTAGGCCGGATTAGCGTAGTACTATCCGGCTCATTATGATGGTGAAACCGCGACGACACTTGGTTTTTCCGGTTTGGCCCTGACGGCGACCACCACACCCACAACCAGCAGCACGATGCCACTCAGGGTCAGCAGCGGCGGCATCTCCTGGCGCAGAATAAAGGTGTAGAGCAGGCCCGCCAGCGTTTCAAAGACAATCAGCGGCCCGAGGATCACCGTTGGTAACTTCTGACTGGCGACGTTCCAGCACAATGCTCCCACCCACGAACACAGTACCGCAATGGCGACCATCAGACCGATAAACACGCCCGGACGTGGGCCGAAGGGCAGAGAGAAATCTGGTGTTTGTCCATTTAGCCACAGACAGGCCGCAACGTATCCCAGCAGGGAGACGGGAAGCGTTACCAGTGCCTGCGCTGTTGCCCACATCATTGGATGCTTATCGGGATTCTCTCGCAGCCAGCGGGCATTACGTAGCGCATACCACGCCCAGCACACTACGGAAACCAGCGCCAGCGCGATACCGGAACCGTATCTCCAACCGCTAAAATCAGGCAGTCCCTGATTCAGCTCAGAAATATTCACGCACAGCAGACCAATGCCGATTAGCACCAGGGCAGGGGCTAAGCGCCACCACGATAATTTGCCATCACGTTGACTGTAGAGCAGGTTGGCGAATACCGGGATCACCACCGGTAATGTGCCAATGATCATTGTTGAGACCGGCGCGCCGGTGCGCTGGATCGCACTGGCCAGGCAAACGTAATAAATCAGGTTACCCATCATCGTCAGCGTCAGTGCGGTCATCCAGTCTTTACGCGCCAGCTGGCGCAGACGTCCGCGGCCCAGCCAGGCGATCGGCAGGGCGATCAGTCCCAGCGCCAGATAGCGTCCCATCGACTGCAATACTGCCGGATACTCCGGCACGATCAGCGGCCCGACAAAAATTAATCCCCACATCAGCCCGGCCAGCAGGGCGTACAACACACCGCTAATCATTTTTGACATCCACATCGCTTAACATTGCGAGCAGTGTAGGCAGGCAAAATGGCCACGTATTGTATGAGATTGCGCATTAGCGCGAAAAAACCTGTTTCTGGTAGCGTACAGGCGTAATGCCGTAACGATGAGTAAATGCGCGGGTGAGATGCGACTGGTCGGTCAGGCCAGTCGCTGCGGCGACATCTGCAGCGGGCATGCCGTGAGTAAGAAAACATTTGGCACGCCACAGGCGGATCGCCATCAGCATCTGGTGTGGCGTGACGTGGAAATGAGATTTGAACTGGCGCTGAAAATGCCAGGGACTCAGCGAGGCAACGCGGGCCAGTTCGTCGAGCGTCACCGGGTGCATGTAGTTGTCGTGTAGATATTCGCGTACGCGCTCAAAGCGATGGGCGCCTTCCAGTTGTACCGGCGCATGACGGGCCAGAGGCTGGAATGTATCAATCAGATCGAGCAGTAACCCTTTTTGCGCCAGCGGATCCTCGGTATTCCACAGGCCGTGGATAAGTGAACAGATCTGGTACGAGCGTAGCGGATCGTGGCGCGTAACATCATGAAACCACCAGTGGCGGATCCCGGTGACGTCTTCCAGAAGGTCAGGTTCGAGGTAGACCATCCGATAGCGCCAGCCGTCGGCGGTTGCCGCCTCACCGGTATGCAGCTCATCGGGATTCATGGTGACGACGGAGTGGGCAGGAGCAACGTGCTGCGTACCGCGATAGCGAAACCGTTCTGCACCCGCTTCAATCGCGCCTATGCCAAAGGCTTCGTGGGTATGTGGTTCAAAGGCATAACGGGAGATGTGCGCATGATACAACTCAACGCCCGGAACCTGCGCCAGATGGCGAAAGCGGGCGCTGTCTTTCTCATCAATGAACTGCTCAGGTACACCTTGCACGTTTTCTCTCCCCACGCATCGTCTTTCATTATCAGAGAGGATACGCGGGGATGCCACCATAATTAACCGATTTTTAACACTTACACGATGCCTTTGACGCTGTCCGCCAGAGAAGTTGTCGGGTGACCGGTTAATTGGCTCAGGGTGTGGCTGTCGTCGAACAGACCACCTTTTGAGGCACCGATGTCAGAGTCGGCGAGCATATCCGCCAGTCCGGCAGGCAAACCAAAACCTTTCAGCGCAGCGGCAAAATCGGCTTCACTCAGGTTTTGATACACCACTTTTTTGCCACTCTGTTTTGCCAGTTCGGCGGCAAGTTGGCTCAGGGTCCAGCCCTCATCGCCCGCCAGCTCGTAGATCTTACCGGCGTGACCGTCTTCACTGATGACGCGTGCGGCAGCGGCAGCATAGTCGGCACGGGTCGCTGAGGCGATTTTGCCTTCGCCCGCAGCACCAATAAACACGCCGTGCTCCAGCGCGGCTGGCGCGCTGGCCAGATAGTTTTCGGTATACCAGCCGTTACGCAGCAGGGTATAAGCAATGCCGGAGTCAGCCAGCATTTTCTCGGTTTCCACGTGTTCAGCTGCCAGCCCCAGCGGAGAGCTGTCGGCATGCAACAGACTGGTATAGGCAATAAATTTCACATTGGCGGCTTTTGCCGCGTTAATCACGTTGCGATGCTGTGGGGTACGTTGCCCAACTTCGCTGGACGAGATCAGCAGCAGCTTGTCGATCCCCTGCAATGCTGTAGTGAAAGCGGCCTCGTCGATGTAATCCGCCTGACGGACGGTAATACCCTGTTGGCTGAGTGCAGTAGCTTTGGCTGGGTTACGCACAATGGCCACAATCTGGCTGGCGGGTACGGTTTTCAGCAGGGCTTCAATAACGTGTTGGCCCAGTTGACCAGTGGCACCGGTAATCGCAATCATGGGGAACTCCTTGGTGTTTGTCTTGTGTTTAGTAAAGCTAGCACTTAAACTTACTTTTAGTAAGTACGTACAAAAAGGTAAGTATGAATATGACAACTTCGACACTTTCTCAGCAATTGCGTGACGGCAACTTATTTGCCGAACAGTGTCCCTCCCGCGAGGTGTTAAAACACGTCACCAGCCGCTGGGGCGTGTTGATTCTGGTGGCGCTGCGTGATGGTACGCACCGGTTCAGTGATTTACGTCGCAAGATGGGCGGCGTTAGTGAAAAAATGCTGGCGCAATCCCTGCAGGCACTGGAGCAGGACGGGTTTATCAACCGGGTGTCGTATCCGGTGGTTCCGCCGCATGTGGAGTACAGTCTCACGCCGTTGGGTGAGCAGGTGAGTGATAAAGTTGCTGCACTGGCGGACTGGATTGAAATGAATTTACCGCAGGTGCTGGCACTGAGGGAAGAGCGGGTTGCATGATATGTTGCCGGATGGCGTTTCGCTTATCCGGCCTGTGTGCGTACACAATTTTTAAGCCGGACAAGGCGTTAGCCGTCATCCGGCATTAACGTTACTTACTCAAATCCAGCTGATAAATGGCAAAACCGATATCGTCGGTGGCGACTTTCTTCAGCGGATACTGCCCTTTCTCTTTGATAAACGTGGCGGCTTTATCGGACGGCGACGTTTCAAAGCGAATATCCAGTTTCGTATCGCTGTGGATCGGCGCCAGACGCCAGTTATTATCCGCCGCTGGGTGAATTTCACCTGCACTCTTCGTCTGGGCACCTATCCATGCCGCCAGCACTGAGCGGTTTTCATCCGGTGAAGCAAACGCGATATGGCTGTCGCCGGTACCGGCGAACTTGCCACCGTAGGCGCGATAGTTGTTGGTTGCTACCAGGAAGGTCGCGTCAGGATCGATAGGTTTACCGTTAAAGGTCAGATTTTTAATACGCTCTGCTTTGGCGTTCACGGTCTGGCACTCGCCGTCGTAGCGGGCGGGTTGTGAAACATCAATCTGATAATCCACGCCGTCAATCACGTCGAAGTTGTAGGTACGGAAGCCGTCCCAGTTAATTAACGACTGGGGTTTGTTGCTGTGAATATCAATCTGATTAAACTGCCCGGCGGAACATTCCAGCCACTCTTTCACTTCTTTACCGCTGGCTTTTACCACCACCAGGGTATTCGGATACAGATAGAGATCGGCGGCATTACGGAAAGTCAGCTGGCCTTTTTCGACTTCCACAAAGCTTGCCGGATCGTTTTTACGTCCGCCGACCTTAAACGGCGCAGCGGCAGAAAGTACCGGCAGTTTTGCCAGGTCTGGATCACCCTGGATAAAGTGTTCAACGTAGGCCTTTTGCGCGTTATTCACGACCTGGACGGTCGGATCGTCCTGCACTAATGCCAGATAGCTGTACATGTTATCGGCAGATTTTCCGATTGGCTTACTGACAAACTCACGCGTGGCGTCGTGATCGGCTTTCAGGATCTCAACTATCTTGCTGTCCTCGGCAGCCAGGGATTTTTTAGCCGCCGCGTCATAAATGGGACGCGCCTCGGCTTTCGCCTGGGTGACCTGCCATTTACCACTGTTGTCGTTCAGTACCAGATCCACCACGCCCAGATGATCGCCCCACATGCCTGGCATTACTGCAGGAATACCGTTTAACGTGCCTTTGGTAATATCTGCGCCTTTGATACTGGCAAAGTCTTTACCCGGGAAAACGGCGTGAGCGTGGCCAAACATAATCGCATCCACGCCCGGGACTTCGCTGAGGTAATAAACAGAGTTTTCCGCCATGGTCTGGTATGGGTCGGCAGAGAGACCGGAGTGAGCAATCACTACCACCACATCAGCGCCTTTTTCGCGCATTTCCGGCACATACTTACGTGCGGTTTCGGTAATGTCATTCACCGTCACTTTACCGCTGAGATTAGCCTTGTCCCAGGTCATGATCTGCGGTGGTACAAAGCCGATATAGCCAATCTTCAGTGTCTGCTTTTTGCCCTCATTATCGACAACTTCAGTGTCTTTAATCAGGTAAGGGGTAAACAGCGGCTTTTGGGTCTTAACGTCGATGATATTGGCGTTAACGTAGGGAAATTTTGCGCCAGCGAGCGCTTTATGCAGATACTCCAGCCCATAGTTAAACTCATGGTTGCCGAGGTTGCCCACCGCGTAATCGAGAGTATTGAGCGCCTTATAGACCGGGTGAGTTTCGCCAGTTTTAAGCCCTTTGGACGCCATGTAATCCCCGAGAGGGCTGCCCTGAATCAGATCGCCGTTATCGACCAGAACGCTGTTTTTTACTTCACCCCTGGCGGCATTAATCAAACTTGCCGTACGCACCAGACCGAATTTTTCAGTTGGTGTATCTTTGTAATAATCGAAATCCATCATGTTGCTATGCAAATCAGTGGTTTCCATTATGCGGAGATCGACGGTTGCAGCATTCACGCTGGCTGCAATCAGCGTGGCCAGAAGCGTTGCACTAAACTTAATCATCAGGGGCATCCTTTTTAAGATCTAAGCCACAAAAGAAAATGTATATAAATCTTCTTGCTTACAGAACTGTGAATCATGACATGAAGTTAGCGTTTAAAACCGCAGACGCTATCACAGTTGGCGGATCCCCTGACGATCGGGTATAAGTAAAACAACGAGTTAACATCACTGATATATACTCTAAATAATTCGAGTTGCAGGAACGCAGCCAACGTACATGCAACTTGAAGTATGACGGGTGTAAACGAGGTGGAGAATGCTAGAACATGTATGCCAGCTTGCACGGAACGCGGGCGATGCCATTATGCAGGTCTACGATGGAATCAAACCGATAGAGATCACCAGCAAGCAGGATGATTCTCCGGTCACTGCGGCGGATATTGCCGCGCACATGGTGATCCTCGAAGGATTACAGGCCCTGACGCCAGATATTCCGGTTTTATCAGAAGAGGCTCCCCCGGGCTGGGATATACGTCAGCACTGGCAGCGCTACTGGCTGGTTGATCCTCTGGACGGAACGAAAGAGTTCATCAAGCGTAACGGCGAATTCACCGTGAATATTGCGCTAATTGAGAAGGGAAAACCGGTTCTGGGCGTGGTGTATGCGCCGGTGATGAACGTGATGTACAGCGCGGCGGAAGGTAAGGCGTGGAAAGAAGAGTACGGCGTGCGCAAGCAAATCCGGGTGCGTGACGCGCGTCCACCGCTGGTGGTGATCAGCCGTTCGCATGCTGACAATGAGCTAAAAGAGTATCTGCAACAATTAGGCGAGCATCAGACCACGTCGATTGGATCGTCGCTGAAGTTTTGTCTGGTCGCTGAAGGGCAGGCACAGCTGTACCCGCGCTTTGGGCCAACCAATGTTTGGGATACTGCCGCAGGCCACGCTGTTGCCGCAGCAGCCGGGGCGCACGTTCACGACTGGCAGGGGAAACCCCTGGATTACACTCCGCGTGAATCGTTTCTTAACCCCGGCTTCCGGGTCTCTATTTACTGAGCAACTTATGCAGCAGGGCAATAACCTGCTGCACCTCTTCCTGCGTCAATGCGCCATCTTTTGCCCACTGAATGCGGCCATCCTTGTCGAGTACCGCGATGGCTGAACTTTCTTCATCCAGTTGCCAGGCTTTACGCGCAACACCGTTACTGTCGACAATAAACTGTGACCAGGGATAGAGCTTCTTATTACTCTCAAGGCTGCTGCGAACGAACATGCCGGAGCCTGGAATGGCGTCGTCTGTATTGACGATGGTGGTGGTCTGGTATTTATCGTGCGGCAGATTTGCCGCTTTGATTGCCTCGATTAACGTCGCGTTTTTCTCTTTGGCAGAAGTGCGTCCGGCAATGTGTTGCACAATGCGTACCTTCCCTGGCAACTGCGCGCTATTCCAGCTTTTATAACTAAACTTATCGTTATCAAGCACCAGTTCACCGCGATCGGTAATCCCCACCGGCGGCACGCGCTGGTTGGTTTCAAACTTATGTGCGGAGGCCATCATGGGTAGCAGCAGGCATGATACCGCCAGCAGTTTTTGTAAGGTCATGGTGTTTCCTTCTTTCTTTATATTTTGCAGGTGATCCGACCACTTGGGTCTGGAATTTAATCATATGTGCGAATGATGCTTTTTCCCGCAAGTGCGATGCCAGTTTGCGGACGGGCGCACAAATCCTGTGAAAAATGAAGGCTTATACTGAAGACAGCGAATGGATGAAAAGATAATTCTGAATAATTGTAACCTGAAGGTAAATAAACTTATACACGCTGGAAACATCGTAGAGATAGTCTATAGTCATAGGGCATTAAAATTTGCGCCTGAGTATTGTCGGACCGATTGTGGTACCGCAAAGGCGTAATGCTCAGCAGGAGACAACAATGAAAATTTTCCAACGATACAACCCGCTGCAGGTGGCGAAGTACGTGAAGATCCTGTTTCGTGGACGGTTATATATCAAGGATGTAGGCGCTTTTGAATTTGATAAGGGTAAGATTCTTATCCCAAAAGTGAAGGACAAACAGCATTTCTCTGTGATGTCCGAAGTTAACCGTCAGGTTTTGCGTCTGCAAACTGAGATGGCTTGACCAAAGTGCTATGCAGTAGTGTAAGTGGTATATAAAAAACGGCTCCTTAAACAGGAGCCGTTGATGTTTTTACACTCAGGACATTCAGGCTTTGCTTTCTTCTTTTGCATCCGGCAGTTTCGGCACCAGGACGCTGGGTTTGCTGTCCAGTCGCGTCACCAGCAGCTGATCGATCTTGTAGTTATCGATATCCACCACTTCAAATTTATAGCCTGAGAACTTCACCGAGTCGGTGCGTTTCGGGATTTTACGCAGCATAAACATCATGAAACCGCCGATAGTTTCATAGTTGCCAGACTGTGGAAACTCGTCGATATCCAGCACGCGCATCACGTCATCAATTGGCGTACCGCCGTCAATCAGCCAGGAGTTCTCATCACGTGCTACGATCTGTTCTTCAAGGCCCTGACCGACTAAGTCACCCATCAACGTGGTCATTACGTCGTTAAGCGTGATAATCCCTACTACCAGCGCGTACTCGTTCATGATGACGGCAAAGTCTTCACCTGCAGTTTTGAAGCTTTCCAGCGCTTCTGAGAGCGTCAGCGTATCCGGGACAATCAGTGTATTGCGGATCTGCACGCCGCTGTTTAGCGCCATGCTCTGGTTTGCCAGTACGCGGTTAAGCAGATCTTTGGAGTCCACATAGCCAATGATGTGGTCGATATCTTCATTACACACCAGAAACTTGGAGTGCGGATGTTCCGCAACTTTGTTCTTCAGGCTCTGCTCGTCTTCGTGCAGATCGAACCAGATAACGTTTTCACGTGATGTCATGGAAGACGGGACGGTACGGGATTCCAGCTCGAACACATTTTCAATCAACTCATGTTCCTGTTTACGCAGTACACCCGCCAGCGCGCCAGCTTCTACCACGGCGTAAATATCGTCTGAGGTGATGTCATCTTTGCGCACCATTGGGATCTTAAACAGGCGGAAAATGTTATTTGCCAGGCCGTTAAAGAACCACACCAGCGGGCGGAACACGAACAGGCAGAAGCGCATCGGGTTGATGATACGCAAAGCCACAGCTTCTGGCGCAATCATACCGATGCGTTTCGGGGTTAAATCCGCGAACAGGATGAACAGGCCAGTTACCAGTGAGAACGAGAGGATAAAGCTCAACTGTTCGGACAGCTCTGGAGCGAAGTATTGCGAGAACAAGCCGTAAAAAGCCGGAGAAAACGCAGCATCCCCCACGATACCGCCAAGAATGGCGACGGCGTTAAGGCCAATTTGCACCACGGTGAAGAACATGCCGGGATTTTCCTGCATCTTCATAACGCGTTGTGCATTGATATTGCCTTCATCGGCAAGCAGCTTAAGTTTAATTTTGCGTGATGCGGCAAGCGAGATCTCGGATATCGAGAAGAACGCACTCACGGCGATCAGGCAGAGAATGACTAAAATACTGTTTAACATATCTTATCCGACCGTTAAGGCCAGATCCTCGGAAGGGAGAAGTTGATACTCGTCGTCTTTCAAGCCGCAGATGCGTTGGCTGCACTCATTCACCCCAGTCACATAGTTATCTATGCTCCTGGGGATTAACGAGTTTGCCGCCTTTCTGCAACTCGAAATCCATAGAGTATAAATCCAATGGAATATTCATTGAAAACCGGCTCGCGGAAGTGAGCCGGTAAATTCAGAAGCTAGTATAGCGTAAGCGACTGTAAAGTCGCCAGAGGCTGATATTTATCCTTGTGGCGGCAGGCAAACCCCAATGCCGCCAATGCCGCAATATCCATAAGGATTTTTGTGCAGGTACTGCTGGTGATCGTCTTCGGCATAGTAGAACGGGGTTGCCGTTTTGATTTCCGTTGTAATAGGACGATCATCACCGGCTGCGGTCATCGCTGCCTGAAAGCGTTCAAGGCTGGCCTGGGCTGCGGTATTTTGCTCCGGAGTTAATGGATAAATTGCGGAACGATACTGAGTGCCCTGATCGTTGCCCTGACGCATACCTTGCGCCGGGTCGTGATTTTCCCAGAATACCTGCAGTAGCTGTTCGTAGCTGATAACATGCGGGTCATAGACGATACGTACTGCTTCAGCATGGCCCGTATCACCAGAACAAACCTCCCGATAGGTTGGATTGGGGGTATAGCCGCCAGTGTATCCGGCTGCAGTGCTGTACACGCCGGGGAGTGACCAGAACAAACGTTCTACGCCCCAGAAACAGCCCATGGCGAAAAGGGCGATCTCCATACCGTCGGGCACGTTGGTCATTGAATGTTGGTTAACCGCATGCAGCGTTGCCACTGGCATCGGGGTGTTGCGTCCAGGTAATGCATCTGCTTGAGTAACAAGATGCTTTTTATCAAATAAACTCATGGCCGTTCTCCCGAAATCAGTCATTTGGGTTAAGGTTGTAACAAGACGCGTCTTTGCCCACAATAAACGGTGTGAATACGTCTAGAGTTAAACATAAGAAATATTTGGGTTGTCGTCTGTTTTTCAACTCTTATTGTTGATTTTTTGTTAAGCCCAGGAACGGCATAGTATTTTTTTCCAGGGGTGGGAAAAAAGGATATTCAGGAGAAAATGTGCCACATATCCGTCAGTTATGTTGGGTGGGGTTACTGTGCTTAAGTGGCTCAGCCGCCGCTGCGAATGTTCGCTTACAGGTCGAGGGATTATCGGGACCGCTGGAAAAAAACGTCCGGGCGCAGTTATCCACGATTCAGAGTGATGAAGTCACGCCTGACCGCCGTTTTCGTGCGCGCGTCGATGATGCTATTCGCGAAGGGCTAAAAGCGCTGGGCTATTTTGAGCCGACCATTGATTTTGAATTGCGTCCACCACCGGCGAAGGGACGTCAGGTGTTGATTGCCAAAGTGACACCCGGTGAACCGGTACTGATTGGCGGAACCGACGTCATTTTACGCGGTGGGGCGCGCACTGACAGAGATTATCTGGACCTGCTAAAAACGCGTCCAGCCATCGGCACTGTGCTGAATCAAGGCGACTATGACAGCTTCAAAAAGTCGCTAACCAGCGTGGCGCTGCGTAAGGGCTATTTCGACAGTGAATTTAATAAAAGCCAACTCGGGATCGCGCTCGATCGTCGCCAGGCATTCTGGGATATCGATTACAACAGCGGAGAGCGTTATCGTTTTGGACATGTCACCTTTGAAGGATCGCAGATTCGCGATGAGTATCTGCAAAATCTGGTGCCGTTCAAAGAAGGCAAAGAGTACGAATCGAAAGATCTGGCGGAGCTGAACCGTCGTCTCTCGGCAACCGGTTGGTTTAATTCTGTAGTGGTCGCGCCGGAATTCGACAAAGCCCGCAAAACCAAAGTGTTGCCGCTGAAAGGCGTGGTCTCGCCACGCACGGAAAACACCATTGAAACCGGGGTCGGCTATTCCACCGACGTCGGGCCACGGTTAAAAACCACGTGGAAAAAACCGTGGATGAACTCGTACGGTCACAGTCTGGCGACCAGCGTCAGCGTTTCTGCGCCTGAACAGGTTCTTGATTTCAGTTATAAAATGCCGCTGTTAAAGAACCCACTGGAGCAGTACTACCTGGTTCAGGGGGGATTTAAACGTACCGATTTGAACGATACCGAGCAGGACTCCACCACGCTTGCCGTCTCTCGCTACTGGGATCTCTCCAGCGGCTGGCAGCGCGCAATTAACCTGCGCTGGAGCCTCGACCACTTTACCCAGGGTAATGTCACCAATACCACTATGCTGCTCTATCCTGGTGTGATGATTAGCCGGACGCGCTCGCGCGGCGGTCTGATGCCCGTCTGGGGGGATTCTCAGCGCTATTCCATCGATTACTCGAATACCGCCTGGGGTTCAGATGTCGATTTCTCCGTCTTCCAGGCACAGAACGTCTGGATCCGCACGTTGTACGACCGTCATCGCTTTGTGATGCGCGGTAACCTCGGCTGGATTGAAACCGGAGACTTCGACAAAGTACCACCGGATCTGCGTTTCTTCGCCGGGGGCGACCGCAGTATTCGCGGTTACAAATACAAATCTATTGCGCCTGAAGGCAGCGACGGCAAACTGAAAGGGGCCTCGAAGCTGGCGACAGGATCGCTGGAATACCAGTACAACGTGACCGGAAAATGGTGGGGTGCGATGTTTGTTGATAGCGGTGAAGCGGTCAGCGATATCCGCAGAAGTGATTTTAAAACCGGTGCCGGGGTTGGTGTGCGCTGGCAGTCACCGGTAGGACCTATCAAGCTCGATTTTGCTGTACCTGTCGGCGACAAAGATGAGCATGGTTTACAGTTTTACATCGGTCTGGGGCCTGAATTATGAGTTTATGGAAGAAGATAAGCCTCGGCGTTCTGATTTTTATCCTGCTGTTGTTAGGCACCGTAGCGTTTCTCGTGGGTACAACCTCGGGTCTGCATCTGCTCTTTAAGGCGGCTAATCGCTGGGTTCCGGGGCTGGAGATAGGCCAGGTCACTGGCGGCTGGCGGGATTTATCGCTGAAAAATATCCGCTACGATCAGCCTGGCGTGGCGGTGAATGCGGGTGAAGTGCATCTGGCCGTCGGCCTCAACTGTCTGTGGAACAGCAGTCTGTGCGTCAATGATCTGTCGCTAAAAGATATTAACGTGGCTATCGACAGTAAAAAGATGCCGCCTTCTGCTCCGGTGGAGGAAGAGGATAGCGGCCCGCTTAATCTGTCAACGCCTTATCCCATCACGCTTTCACGCGTGGCGCTTAACAACATCAATATCAAAATTGATGACACCACCGTTTCCGTGCTGGATTTTACTTCCGGCCTGAACTGGCAGGAAAAAACACTGACCCTGAAGCCAACGTCATTACAGGGCCTGCTGATTGCACTGCCTAAAGTGGCGGAAGTCGCCCAGGAAGAGGTTGTTGAGCCGAAGATCCAGAATCCGCAGCCGGATGAGAAACCGTTGGGTGAAACGCTCAAAGATCTGTTCTCAAAACCGGTCCTACCGGAAATGACCGATGTTCACCTGCCGCTGAATCTCAATATTGAAGAATTCCGCGGCGAGCAACTGCGCGTGACTGGGGATACCGATCTGACAGTACACAACATGTTGCTGAAAGTGAGCAGCATTGACGGCAATATGAAGCTCGACGCGCTGGATATCGACTCCAGCCAGGGGACGGTGAACGCCAGCGGGACGGCGCAACTGACCGATGCGTGGCCAGTCGATATTACGCTGAACAGTACGCTGAACATTGACCCGTTAAAAGGCGAAAAGGTGAAGCTGAAGGTTGGCGGCGCGCTGCGCGAACAACTGGAAGTGGGTGTTAATCTATCCGGCCCGGTGGATATGGATCTGCGCGCACAAACGCGCCTGGCGGAAGCAGGATTACCGCTCAATCTGGA
Source organism: Citrobacter sp. Marseille-Q5395 (assembly GCF_947057495.1). Taxonomy (NCBI): domain Bacteria; kingdom Pseudomonadati; phylum Pseudomonadota; class Gammaproteobacteria; order Enterobacterales; family Enterobacteriaceae; genus Citrobacter; species Citrobacter sp. Marseille-Q5395. The sequence continues at coordinate 81,080 of NZ_CAMSEL010000014.1, forward strand.
CGTCGTCAGCAAACAGGTTTACTGGCCGTTTACCGGCGATAAGCAATTCCAGGCCGATGATATCAAGCTCAAACTGACCGGCAAAATGACGGACTATACGCTGTCGATGCGCACAGCAGTGAAGGGACAGGACATTCCTCCGGCAACCATTACGCTGGATGCTAAAGGCAACGAACAGCAGATTAATCTCGACAAACTTACCGTGGCGGCGCTGGAGGGGAAAACCGAACTCAAAGCGTTGCTTGACTGGCAGCAGGCTATAAGCTGGCGTGGAGAACTGACGCTGGATGGTATTAACACTGCGAAAGAGCTTCCGGACTGGCCGTCAAAACTGAATGGTTTGGTGAAAACCCGAGGTAGCCTGTATGGCGGAACCTGGCAGATGGAGGTTCCGGAGCTAAAGCTGACCGGTAACGTTAAACAGAACAAGGTTAATGTGAATGGCTCACTGAAAGGGAACAGTTACCTGCAGTGGACAATCCCAGGCCTGCACCTGGAACTGGGGCGTAACAGCGCCGAGGTGAAAGGTGAACTGGGGGTAAAAGATCTCAATCTCGACGCGATGATTGATGCTCCGGGCCTGGATAACGCGCTACCGGGGTTAGGCGGTACGGCGAAAGGTCTGGTCAAAATTCGCGGTACGGTGGAAGCGCCGCAACTGTTGGCGGATATCACCGCCCGTGGCCTGCGCTGGCAGGAACTCTCCGTTGCCCAGGTGCGCGTTGAAGGCGATGTGAAATCGGCTGAACAAATCGCCGGTAGCCTCAACGTGCGCGTAGAGCGGATTGTGCAACCTGATGTGAATATCAATCTCGTTACCCTGAATGCCAAAGGCAGCGAAAAGCAGCATGAGCTGCAGCTGCGTATTCAGGGGGAGCCGGTCTCCGGGCAGCTTGACCTGGCAGGGAGTTTTGATCGCAAAGAACAGCGCTGGAAAGGAGCCTTGAGCAATACCCGCTTCCAGACGCCGGTTGGTCCGTGGTCGCTGAACCGCGCGATAGCGCTGGATTACCGTAATCAGGAACAGAAAATCAGCATCGGACCGCACTGCTGGAACAATCCAAACGCTGAACTGTGCGTGCCGCAGACGATTGATGCCGGTGCTGAAGGACGTGCAGTGGTTAATCTGAACCGCTTCGATCTGGCGATGCTGAAACCGTTTATGCCAGATACCACGCAGGCGAGCGGCGTGTTCAGCGGTAAAGCCGATGTAAGCTGGGACACGACTAAAGAAGGGTTGCCACAGGGAAAGGTAACGCTAAGCGGGCGTAACGTGAAGGTCACACAAAGCGTCAATGATGCACCGTTGCCGGTGGCATTTGAAACGCTGAATATGACCGCTGACCTGCATAATAACCGTGCCGAACTGGGATGGCTGATTCGCCTGACCAATAACGGACAGTTTGACGGGCAGGTGCAGGTTACCGATCCGCAAGGGCGACGCAACCTTGGCGGTAACGTCAATATCCGTAACTTTAATCTGGCGATGGTCAATCCCATCTTCTCGCGTGGTGAAAAAGCTGCGGGGATGCTAAACGCTAACCTGCGCCTCGGCGGCGATGTGCAAAGCCCGCAGTTGCTCGGACAGTTACAGCTTAGTGGTCTGGACATTGACGGCAACTTTATGCCATTTGACATGCAGCCAAGCCAGCTGGCGATTAATTTCACGGGGTCACGTTCGACGATTGCGGGCGTGGTGCGCACGCAGCAGGGACAGATTAACCTGAGTGGTGACGCCGACTGGACTCAGATAGACAACTGGCGGGCGCGTATCGCGGCTAAAGGCAGCCGCGTTCGTATCACCGTGCCGCCAATGGTTCGTCTGGATGTATCTCCGGATGTGGTCTTCGAAGCCACGCCAAGTTTATTCACGCTGGATGGTAGCGTTGATGTACCGTGGGCGCGTATTGTGGTGCATGACCTGCCGGAAAGCGCGGTGGGTGTCTCCAGCGATATGGTAATGCTCAATAACGATCTTCAGCCTGAGAAGCCACAGAGTGCGGGTATTCCGATCAACAGCAATCTGATCGTGCATGTAGGCAACAACGTGCGCATCGATGCGTTTGGTCTGAAAGCAAGACTGACAGGCGATCTGAAAGTGGCGCAGGACAAGCAGGGGCTGGGGCTTAACGGGCAGATTAACATCCCGAGCGGTCGCTTCCATGCTTATGGTCAGGATCTTATTGTGCGCAAAGGCGAGCTGTTGTTCTCCGGCCCGCCGGACCAGCCGTTGCTCAACATCGAGGCGATTCGTAACCCGGATGCCACTGAAGACGACGTCATTGCCGGTGTTCGCGTTACGGGTACTGCTGATGAACCGAAAGCGGAGATCTTCTCTGACCCGGCGATGTCACAGCAAATGGCGCTTTCCTACCTGCTTCGTGGGCAAGGACTGGACAGCGAGCAGAGCGACAGTGCGGCAATGACATCAATGCTTATTGGTCTGGGGGTTGCACAAAGTGGTCAGGTTGTGGGTAAAATCGGGGAGACATTTGGCGTAAGCAATCTGGCACTGGACACACAAGGGGTGGGCGACTCATCTCAGGTGGTTGTCAGCGGATACGTACTGCCAGGTCTGCAGGTGAAATATGGTGTGGGTATATTTGACTCCTTAGCGACACTCACGCTACGTTATCGTCTGATGCCTAAGCTATATCTGGAAGCCGTGTCTGGCGTAGATCAGGCACTTGATTTGCTCTATCAGTTTGAGTTTTAGCAATGCGAATATTTGTCTACGGTAGTTTACGACGCAAACAGGGCAATAGCCACTGGATGACCAACGCCCAGTTGCTGGGTGATTTCAATATCGAGAACTACCAGTTGTATAGTCTGGGCCACTATCCAGGCGCAGTTCCGGGAAACGGATCGGTACACGGGGAAGTTTATCGTATTGACAACGCTACGCTGGCAGAGCTTGACGCTCTGCGTACGCGAGGCGGCGAGTATGCACGCCAGTTAATTCAGACGCCGTACGGAAGTGCATGGATGTACGTGTACCAACGTCCGGTCGAGGGGTTAACGCTGATTGAAAGCGGTAACTGGTTAGACAGAGACCAGTACTAATATGAACACGCCACCCTCGGGTGGCGTTGTTTTATTACAGGGCTTAAAACTCCACTCGCGCGCCGAGGTTATAGCGACGTCCTTCCACCTGAGCGGACTCATTCCACGCGGTAGTCAGCTTCGGATCCTCATCCAGCAGGTTGTAGATACCCGCCATCAGCTGTGTATTTTTATTGAGTTTATAGCGTACGCCTACGTCTACCATCGTGTAGTCATCGTACTTATAGTTGTTGCCACTGTTGCGGTTACTGCTGCGATAATTCACCGTACTCCATACGTCCAGACTTTGTGTTGCCGTCCAGTTCAGTGACAGATTTGCCATATGGCGTGGGTAATCGTTCAGCGCGTAGCCTTTATTTACCCCACTTTTCTGCTCGCTGTGGTTCCAGGTGTAGTTGGCGTTAGCTTTAATATCCGCGCTGATTTGCCAGTCGGCGTTGAGCTCCACACCGTATACATCCGCCTCGCTAACGTTGAAGTACTTACTGACGGAATCCGCCTTGTAACCATTTACGGAGCACTGATTTGTCGCCGTGGTTTCGCAAATGGTTTGCTCGGCAATTTTATCTTTGAACTGGGTATAGAAGACGGTGCTATCCAGCGACAATGTATTGCCGGTCCAGTAGAGACCCAGCTCAGAGTTAACGCTTTTCTCCGGTTTCAGGTCGTCATTACCCACCGTCAGGAACGGATAAGGCACAGTTGAGCCGTAAGGCGTGACGAAGTCGCTGGAGGTCGCGCGCAGTTCTGGTTTTTTATACCCTGCGGAAACGCCGCCTTTCAGCGCCCAGTCATCGCTGAATGCCCAGTTGCCGTACATTTTTGGCGTAATATGTGTCCCAAAATTATCATCCTGATCCATACGCGCTGACGTAGTCAGGATAAAATCATCAATACTCCAACCGTCCTCAGCAAACAGCGCCCAACCGTTGCGGCTGACTTTGGTCACGGGTTCTGAACCCGGCAGCGTTTTGTTTGCCACATCAAAGCGGTCGTTTAACTCTTCACGGGTAAAATTCGCCCCGACGGTCAGCTTGTGGTTGTCGAGAGTGATGGTGGTTTGCGAGTTGGCGACGTAGTTTTCCATCTGCACATACTGTGGTGATTGCCCGTCGTAAACGTATTTTGACCGGCCTTTTTCGTAGTTAATGTAATTGGTTGTCGCGACGGTATCTTCTGCGTACCAGCCGGTATGAGTGAGGGTGACGGCGTTACGATCGAACAGCCATGACCACGGCGCGCCACGTTTCTGGGTGCGGTTTTTCTCTTGTTCACCGGTGACGACGTTGAGGTCGAACAGGTTATTTTCGCTGGCGGCCAGACCCAGCGTCATATCCACGGATTTACGGTTATGCTTGCCAAAGTAATTGTTGCGATCGTCATCGCGTCGGTCGAGCCAGTCTGCCGCCACGCTTAATCCCAGAACATCAGGGATAATGGGACCCATAGTGAACAGATTCATCTGGCTGGTATTGCCCAGATACTGGTGTTCCTGAAGCCAGGTATTAGCGGCAATTGCCGTCGTCCAGTCCTTTGTACCGTAAGGCTTTTTAGTGATAACGTTCACCACGCCGCCGATGGCATCTGATCCGTACAGCGATGACATCGGCCCGCGAATAACCTCGATACGCTCAATGGCCTCCATCGGCGGTAAGAAGTTGGCTTCGGTACCAATATCGTGTCCGTACGGGCGTGACTCGCCGGTGTTTTGTTTGACGCTGTTGACCATGAATGCGGTATAGGACGGGTCCATCCCGCGGATCATAATGCTGCCAGCATTCATACCGCTGCTGTTGGTAACTGAAACGCCGGGAATATTTTTTATTGCTTCACCGATGTTACGGTCGGGTTGAATATCCAGTGTTTTACGATCGATAACGGAAATGGTCGCCGGGGCTTCACGTTTTTGTTGTGAGAAACCGGATGCGGTGATTACCATTTCATCTTCGTTGTTGCGAGAAGTTTCACTTAATTCCTCGGCCTGTGAGGGGAATATAACACCGCCAGAGAGTGCAACGATCCCTGTCAGCGTAATAAGTTGACGCGTTTTCATAATATAAGACACCTGAAAAGTAAAAATAACAACGTCACCTTGTCGTCGTTTTGGCGACAAGGTGAAAGAATGATTTTTGATTATTAATATTTAGAGAGATCGATTTTCAGCACATAGTCGGGCTTCACGCCAATCATTTTTTCTGGCTGTTTTACGCTGACATACAAGGAGCTAGCATCTGTCGATAGCGCAAGACTGTTTGGTAATGCATTGGTTTCAATGCTTTGTTTCACCTGATAGGTCTTGCTGTCCACAATACTGACTTGTTTTGCATTGCGGTGGGTAATGTAAACTTCCTGACGTTTTTCGTTATATAACACGGCAAGAGAATTAATTACCTTAATTGGCGCAATGACTTTGCCGTTATTAATATCGACAACCAGTACGTCCGCGAGATCAGGATCGGTGAGGAATGCACGATTATTTTTCGCATCAAGAGCGATATTCAGGAAGAAATGTTTTTTGGCAGGTTCAATGGTAAAGCGGTTAATAATTTTATGGCTGGTGGTATCCAGAGTAATCAACTCGTTTCTGCCATTAACGACATACAGGCGATCTTTATCGGCATCAACAGCCATGCCGGTCGGGTATTCACCCATATTTTCAATAGTGGCAATTTTTTCACGCTTTTGCGTATCTACTACCCAGACAATTCCTTTTTCTGCAACGCCGGAAATGTACAGACGATGATGCTGCTTATCGAGCACCATTTCACGGGTATGGACAATGTCTTTCGGGCTTTTGGTCTCGCTCAGTTGTAGTATCGCCAGCTCTTTACCGCTGCGGGTATCGATTAGCGTTACTGAACCTTCCAGCGTATTTCCGACATACAGAACATGATTTTCTGCATCCAGCGCGGTAGCAAAAGCGCGACGGCTGGTAGTAATAACTTCCGTGGTGGTGAGTTTCTCCAGATCGAGTTTATAGATCAGCCCACTGGTTTTATCCTTATCAAACGACGGCGACGAGGCAGCAAAAAGTGCATTCTGTTGGTCATCAACCGCCAGTTCATACACGCCGTTACCGACATCGCGGGTCAGAAAATCTTTCTCAGGCAGCGTACCTGCGTAACCGGACAGAGTGGTAAATAGCAGCGCTGTGGCGAAGGCCACACCGGAATAGCATTTCAGGGACTTCACATTGTGGAGGTTCATTGACGTTTATTCACATTTATTTACGTGTTGCGAATGATAATGAGATCGAATCTTATTCGCAAATAAGATGAATGAAATGTGACTACCCGATTTGGTAGGTCAAAAAGGAACCAGCAGGTTGCGTGAGGAAACGGAAGGGGGAAAGCACAGACATAAAAAAGCCCTTACTAACCAGAGTATGGTGTTCAGGGCTATCAGCACAAGCGAACTTATTTCTTCGCGGCGCGCTCGAAGGATGCAACGATTTCAGCTTTAGCAGCTTCTGCGTTGTCCCAACCGTCAACTTTCACCCATTTGCCCGCTTCGAGGTCTTTATAGTGCTCGAAGAAGTGAGTGATCTGCGCTTTCAGCAGGTCCGGCAGGTCGTTCACATCTTTGATGTGATCGTATTCTTTGCTCAGTTTGGTGTGCGGTACTGCAACCAGTTTCGCATCTTCACCGGATTCGTCGGTCATTTTCAGTACGCCAACCGGACGGCAGCGGATGACTGAACCTGGCTCCAGCGGGTACGGAGTCGGGACCAGAACGTCTACCGGATCACCATCCAGAGACAGGGTGTGGTTGATGTAACCGTAGTTGCATGGGTAGAACATCGCAGTGGACATGAAGCGGTCAACGAACAGGGCGCCGCTCTCTTTGTCAACTTCGTATTTGATCGGATCTGCGTTCGCAGGGATCTCGATAACAACGTAGATATCTTCCGGCAGATCTTTACCGGCAGGGACGTTGAGTAAGCTCATGTCTGTTTCCTTTAAATATGCTATGGCAAACAAGTGGCGGGTATTATAGCCAACTCGCGCTGAATGTCTCCGCTTGTTTTTCGATTTAGTTCCTCTGAATTTCTCTTTTTCACACTGTTTGCATGACAGAAAAATCCATAAGTTCAGTCGCATTTTTCATAGGGTAATGAAAGCGATTACAAACTTGTGATTAACGTTTTATTTACTTTTTTGAAGTGTGATGTAACTCAATTCGTTACATGCTCGATTGTCTATAGTTTTTTCGCGACTGTTTATTAATCAACAATAATCACCCTACGAGGACGCACTTATGTGGAAGCGCTTACTTTTAGTCACAGCAGTTTCAGCAGCCATGTCGTCTATGGCAATGGCAGCCCCTTTAACCGTAGGATTTTCGCAGGTCGGGTCTGAGTCCGGCTGGCGCGCCGCAGAAACCAACGTGGCGAAAAGCGAGGCCGAGAAGCGCGGTATTACGCTGAAAATCGCCGACGGTCAGCAAAAGCAGGAAAACCAGATTAAAGCAGTACGTTCATTCGTTGCCCAGGGCGTGGATGCCATCTTCATTGCACCGGTCGTGGCAACGGGTTGGGAGCCAGTATTAAAAGAAGCTAAAGATGCCGAAATTCCGGTCTTTTTGCTCGATCGTTCCATCGATGTAAAAGACAAATCTCTCTATATGACCACTGTCACCGCCGATAACGTGCTGGAAGGTAAATTAATCGGCGACTGGTTGATTAAAGAGGTGAACGGCAAGCCATGTAACGTCGTTGAGCTGCAAGGGACCGTCGGCGCCAGCGTGGCAATTGACCGTAAAAAAGGCTTTGCTGAAGCCATTGCCAACGCGCCAAATATCAAAATTATTCGCTCCCAGTCCGGAGACTTTACCCGCAGTAAAGGTAAAGAAGTTATGGAAAGTTTTATCAAAGCGGAAAACAACGGCAAGAACATCTGCATGGTTTACGCCCATAACGATGACATGGTGATTGGGGCTATTCAGGCGATTAAAGAAGCAGGCCTGAAGCCGGGCAAAGATATTCTCACCGGTTCAATTGACGGCGTACCGGATATCTATAAAGCGATGATTGACGGCGAAGCCAACGCCAGCGTCGAGCTGACGCCAAATATGGCTGGTCCGGCATTCGACGCGCTGGAGAAATTCAAAAAAGACGGCACGATGCCCGAGAAGCTGACCATTACCAAATCAATCCTCTATCTGCCTGATACCGCCAAAGAAGAGTTAGAGAAGAAGAAAAACATGGGCTACTAAGTCGTTAGCGTGAGGAACAATGCTGGATGGCCGGCCTACAGGCGAGTGTATTGTAGGCCGGATAAGATGCGAGCGTCGCCATCCGGCAGTTGATAGAGGGGGAACCATGACCACCGAACAGCACCAGGAAATCCTCCGAACCGAAGGATTAAGTAAATTCTTTCCCGGCGTCAAAGCGCTGGATAACGTGGATTTCAGCTTGCGTCGTGGCGAGATTATGGCGCTGTTGGGAGAAAACGGAGCCGGAAAATCGACGCTGATCAAAGCGCTGACCGGCGTTTACCATGCCGATCGTGGCACTATCTGGCTCGAAGGCCAGACGATTTCACCCAAAAATACCGCCCACGCCCAGCAACTGGGGATTGGCACCGTTTATCAGGAAGTGAACCTGCTGCCCAATATGTCGGTAGCGGATAATCTGTTTATTGGCCGTGAGCCGCGGCGCTTTGGCCTGTTGCAACGTAAACAGATGGAAAAGCGTGCGACAGAGCTGATGGCCTCTTACGGTTTTTCTCTCGACGTTCGCGAACCGCTTAACCGCTTTTCCGTGGCGATGCAGCAGATAGTCGCCATCTGCCGGGCGATCGATCTCTCCGCAAAAGTGTTGATCCTCGATGAGCCCACCGCCAGCCTGGATACCCAGGAAGTTGAAATGCTGTTTGGACTAATGCGTCATCTGCGCGATCGCGGCGTCAGCCTGATTTTCGTCACCCATTTTCTCGATCAGGTTTATCAGGTCAGCGATCGGATCACCGTTCTGCGTAACGGCGGCTTCGTTGGGTGCCGTGAAACACGAGAACTACCACAGATCGAACTGGTGAAAATGATGCTGGGTCGTGAGCTGGATACCCATGCGTTACAGCGCGCAGGTCGCACGCTGTTGAGTGATAAGCCGGTGGCGGCATTCAGTAATTTTGGCAAGAAAGGCACGATCGCACCTTTTGATTTGCAGGTTCGGCCCGGCGAGATCGTTGGCCTGGCGGGGTTGCTGGGTTCGGGGCGGACGGAAACGGCGGAAGTGATCTTCGGTATTAAACCTGCCGACAGTGGCAGTGCGCTGATCAAAGGTAAACCGCAGACCCTGCGATCGCCGCATCAGGCCTCGTGCCTGGGGATCGGCTTTTGCCCGGAAGACAGGAAAACGGATGGCATTATTGCCGCTGCTTCGGTGCGGGAAAATATCATTCTGGCCCTGCAGGCGCAGCGAGGCTGGTTGCGGCCCATTCCCCGTAAAGAACAAAACGAGATCGCCGAGCGCTTTATCCGCCAGCTCGGCATTCGTACGCCGAACGCCGAACAGCCGATCGAATTTCTCTCCGGCGGTAATCAGCAAAAAGTATTGTTGTCACGCTGGCTACTGACTAAACCACAGTTCTTGATCCTTGATGAACCGACGCGTGGGATCGACGTCGGTGCGCATGCGGAGATCATTCGCTTGATCGAAACGCTGTGCGCTGATGGCCTCGCTCTGCTGGTTATTTCGTCCGAACTGGAAGAGCTGGTGGGTTATGCCGATCGGGTCATTATTATGCGCGATCGCAAACAGGTGGCAGAGATCCCACTGGCTGAACTGTCCGTACCGGCAATTATGAACGCCATTGCGGCCTAAGGAGATTATTGTGATGCCTCAATCTCTCCCCCAATCTACTCCGCCTAAACGACGGTTTCGCTGGCCAAAAGGAATGCCACAGCTGGTAGCGCTGCTGTTGGTGTTGCTGGTGGATAGCCTGGTAGCACCGCACTTCTATCAGGTGATTTTGCAGGACGGCCGCCTGTTCGGTAGCCCTATTGATATTCTCAACCGCGCTGCGCCCGTAGCGCTGCTGGCGATTGGCATGACGCTGGTGATTGCCACCGGCGGTATCGATCTTTCTGTTGGTGCGGTGATGGCCATTGCAGGCGCCACCACCGCTGCGATGACAGTCGCAGGACACAGTTTACCTATTGTCCTGCTCGCTGCGTTAGGCTCCGGTATTCTGGCAGGATTGTGGAACGGCATTCTGGTGGCGATCCTCAAGATCCAACCGTTTGTCGCGACGCTTATCCTGATGGTGGCCGGGCGTGGAGTTGCGCAGTTGATCACCTCAGGGCAGATCGTCACCTTCAATTCCCCCGATCTGTCGTGGTTCGGCAGCGGCTCGTTGTTACTGTTCCCTACGCCGGTGATCATCGCGCTGCTGACGTTGGTTGCATTCTGGCTGTTGACCCGCAAAACGGCGCTGGGCATGTTTATTGAAGCGGTAGGTATCAATATTCGCGCGGCGAAAAACGCCGGGGTGAACACCCGCATCATTGTAATGCTCACCTATGTACTGAGCGGCCTGTGCGCAGCGATTGCCGGAATTATCGTCACTGCGGATATTCGTGGGGCAGATGCTAATAATGCCGGATTATGGCTGGAGTTAGATGCCATTCTGGCGGTGGTCATTGGCGGCGGCTCGTTGATGGGAGGGCGTTTCAACCTGCTGTTGTCGGTAGTCGGAGCCCTCATTATTCAGGGGATGAACACCGGGATTTTACTCTCGGGCTTCCAGCCGGAGCTGAACCAGGTGGTCAAAGCCATTGTCGTGTTGTGTGTGCTGGTCGTGCAGTCACAACGCTTTATCAGCCTGATAAAAGGAGTGCGCGGTCATGATAAAACGTAATTTACCGTTGATGATCACCCTCGGTGTTTTTGTGCTGGGCTATCTCTACTGTCTGACGCAATTCCCGGCTTTTGCCTCTACCCGAGTGATATGCAATATCCTGACTGATAACGCTTTTTTAGGGATCATTGCTGTTGGTATGACCTTCGTCATTCTCTCTGGCGGGATCGATCTTTCCGTCGGCTCAGTGATTGCTTTTACTGGCGTATTTCTGGCAAAGGCCATTGGCTACTGGGGAATTTCTCCTCTGCTGGCGTTCCCCCTGATTCTTTTGATGGGCTGCGCATTCGGTGCGTTTATGGGGTTGTTAATTGATGCGCTGAAGATCCCGGCATTCATCATTACTCTGGCGGGGATGTTCTTCCTTCGCGGCGTCAGCTATCTGGTCTCCGAAGAATCAATCCCGATTAACCATCCTGTTTATGACACGCTCTCCAGCCTGGCATGGAAGATCCCCGGCGGCGGTCGCCTAAGCGCGATGGGATTGCTGATGCTGGCTGTGGTGGTGATCGGCATATTCCTTGCGCACCGTACGCGGTTTGGCAATCAGGTTTACGCTATCGGTGGTAATGCCACCTCTGCCAACCTGATGGGGATCTCAACCCGCAGTACGACAATCCGCATCTATATGTTGTCTACCGGGTTGGCGACGCTGGCCGGAATTGTTTTTTCAATTTATACCCAGGCAGGTTATGCACTGGCAGGTGTCGGCGTAGAACTGGATGCTATTGCCTCGGTGGTGATTGGCGGTACGCTGCTGAGCGGCGGAGTGGGAACGGTTTTAGGAACCCTGTTTGGCGTAGCCATTCAGGGGCTGATTCAGACCTACATTAATTTTGATGGAACATTAAGTTCATGGTGGACAAAAATCGCCATTGGCATTTTATTGTTTATTTTTATTGCCTTGCAACGGGGTCTTACCGTGTTGTGGGAGAACCGTCAGAGTTCACCGGTAACCAGAGTTACCACGTCTGCGGCACCAAAGTAACATCCTGATTTTATAGAAAACATTTAAATACCTAAACTTTTTCCGGTTGTAGTCGATAGGTTCTGTACAGGTCTGTTTTATCCCTACAACCGGAAATATAACGATGCCAAAATCCCTTTCAATTCGATCAAGTTTGTTGGTGTTATTGTCTCTGCTGACTTTTCTTCTGTTGCTGACTGGAGGGATGGGGCTTTATGCCGCAACCCGTGTAATTACTTCATTGATTTATCACGGTATTATGGGGATATCCATGTTGGCTGCCATTGCTTTGCTGGCGGTTATTTGGTTTATGCTGCGAAATAAGTTTCTGCAGCCTCTGGATAACATTGTGGAACAGCTCGAGCGTTTGGCGACGGGCGATTTGTCACCCGTTACTGCCTTGTCAGCCAGTGCCGAATTCAACCGCCTTAATACTGCAATGGATGAAATGCGTCATGCATTGGGTGATTCTGTGCAACGCGTACGTGATGCCAGCTCGCAAATTGATCTCGGCAGTCGCGAACTGACCGCAGGTAACCAACACCTGGCACAACGTACAGAATCCACCGCAACCTCGCTGGAACAGACCGCCGCCAGTATGGAAGAGCTAACGGCGACCGTGAAACAGAATGCGGAAAACGCGGAACAGGCGCATCAGATGGCAAAATCGGTATCGGATACCGCCGATCGGGGTAGTGAAATGGTGTGCTACGTTATTGAAAAAATGCGTGATATTTCCGGGAGTTCCAGTCGTATCGCCGACATCCTCAGCGTAATCGATGGCATTGCTTTTCAGACCAATATCCTGGCGCTGAATGCTTCTGTTGAAGCGGCGCGTGCTGGCGAGCAAGGGCGTGGTTTCGCGGTGGTAGCAGGAGAAGTGCGCAATCTTGCCAGCCGCAGTGCCGAAGCGGCAAAAGAGATCCGTACCTTAATCAGCGACTCGCACACGCATGTGGGAGAAGGAAGTGAGCTGGCGCAGCAAGCGGGCGAAACCATGGATGAGATTGCGACTGAAGTTATGCGTATGACTAAACTAATGCGTGAAATTGCCAGCGCTTCCCAGGAACAGAGCCGCGGGATTGAACAGGTGAACATTGCCGTGAGCCAGATGGATGAAACGGCGCAGCAGAATGCGGCGTTGGTACAGCAATCTTCGGCGGCTACTCGCTCACTGGAAGAGCAGTCACATGCACTGTTGGAGGCGATGGCGGCGTTCCGGTTGCAGGTGTCGTAATCGGGCTATGGATTTTGTAGGCCGGATAAAGGCGTTTACGCCGCCATCCGGCAATATTACCGTATCGTGCGCGGATGGCGCTTCGCTTATCCGGCCTACAACGTGGTGTAGACCGGGATGTTGCGTTTACGCGTCCGGGAACTCACGGATAAAGCGTTCTACATCTTCAACCATATGGTCGTTACCTACGAAGAACGAGCGACGCTGGTGCAGGCTTTCTGGGGTGATATCCAGAATACGATCTTTGCCATCGCTCGCCTTGCCGCCCGCTTGCTCGGCCAGGAAGGCCATTGGGTTGCATTCGTACAGCAGACGCAGTTTCCCTTGCGGGTGGCTGGCGGTGCTTGGATACAGGTAGATCCCGCCTTTCAGCAGGTTGCGGTGGAAATCTGCGACCAGAGATCCAATATAGCGCGAGGTGTACGGGCGCTGAGTGGCCTTATCTTCTTCCTGGCAGAATTTAATATACTTCTTCACGCCATTCGGGAATTTGATGTAGTTGCCTTCGTTAATGGAGTAGGTGCTTCCTTTTGCCGGGAAGCGCATACGTTCCTGGCTGAGGCAAAATACGCCCAGAGAAGGATCGTAGGTGAAGGCGTGTACGCCACAACCGGTGGTGTACACCAGCATGGTGGATGAACCATAAACAACATAGCCCGCAGCAACTTGCTTGTTACCCGGCTGCAGGAAATCCTCTTCCGTGACCGGTGTGCCGACAGGAGTTACGCGGCGGTAAATAGAGAAAATCGTACCGACGGAGACGTTAACATCGATGTTGGATGAGCCATCCAGCGGATCCATTAGCACGACATATTTTGCGTGTTCACAACCTTCAAAGACGACGATTTCATCTTCTTCTTCGGAGGCGATGCCTGCGACAATATCACGAGCCTTCAGTGCTGCTTTCAGTTTTTCGTTCGCAAACAGATCGAGTTTTTGCTGTACCTCTCCCTGCACGTTTTCTGCACCGCTGGCACCCAGGATATCGACCAGACCGGCCTTATTGATATCGCGGTGGATGATCTTGGCGCCCAGCTTTATTGCCGACAACAAAGCAGTGAGTTCACCGGTAGCATGAGAAAACTCGTGCTGCTTTTCGACAATAAATTCACCTAACGTTTTCATAACACTTTCCCTGCAATTTATGTGGAGTAAAGCGACCGCAACAATATTAACAAATATTTCAGCTATCGCGCTCAGGTGAATCGCGCCAGCAAACTACGGAATATCCTGAAATGCGTTTCTCACTTGCCAGACATGTGCGTAAAATGGCCCCCAGATTAAAAAAGGATAGTGACGTATGCGCATTCATATTTTGGGAATTTGTGGCACCTTCATGGGCGGTCTGGCGATGCTGGCGCGTTCGCTCGGCCATGAAGTAACGGGTTCGGACGCCAATGTGTATCCGCCGATGAGTACTTTACTTGAGAAGCAGGGCATTGACCTGATTCAGGGTTACGATGCCAGCCAGCTCGACCCACAGCCGGATTTGGTGATCATCGGTAACGCCATGACTCGTGGCAATCCGTGCGTGGAAGCGGTGCTTGAGAAGAATATTCCGTACATGTCCGGACCGCAGTGGCTGCATGACTTTGTTCTGCGCGAACGCTGGGTACTGGCGGTGGCGGGGACACACGGTAAAACCACCACGGCAGGGATGGCGACCTGGATTCTGGAAGTCTGCGGTTATAAGCCGGGGTTTGTCATTGGTGGCGTACCCGGTAATTTTGAGGTTTCTGCTCGTCTGGGCGAAAGCGACTTTTTTGTCATTGAAGCGGATGAGTACGACTGCGCGTTCTTTGATAAGCGTTCCAAGTTTGTGCATTACTGCCCGCGAACGCTGATCCTCAACAACCTTGAGTTTGATCACGCAGATATCTTTGACGATCTGAAAGCGATTCAGAAACAGTTCCACCATCTGGTGCGTATTGTGCCGGGTCAGGGTCGCATCATCTTCCCGGAAAACGACATCAATCTGAAACAGACGATGGCGATGGGATGCTGGAGTGAACAGGAACTGGTCGGCGAGCAGGGACACTGGCAGGCGAAAAAACTGACTACTGATGCTTCCGAGTGGGAAGTGTGGCTGGACGGTGAAAAAGCCGGTGTTGTGAAATGGGGCCTGGTGGGTGAGCACAACATGCACAACGGCCTGATGGCGATTGCGGCGGCCCGTCACGTTGGTGTGACGCCAGCGGATGCGGCCAACGCACTGGGATCGTTCATCAATGCCCGCCGTCGTCTTGAGCTACGCGGTGAAGCTAATGGCGTGAAGGTGTATGACGATTTCGCCCATCACCCAACGGCGATTCTGGCTACCCTCGCGGCACTGCGCGGTAAAGTCGGCGGTACGGCGCGTATCATTGCTGTGCTGGAACCTCGGTCTAACACCATGAAAATGGGGTTGTGCAAAGACGATCTGGCACCTTCGTTAGGACGTGCGGACGAAGTATTCCTGCTGCAACCACCACATATTCCGTGGTTGGTCTCTGAAGTAGCTGAAGCCTGTGTCCAGCCTGCTCACTGGAGCGGAGATGTTGATACGCTGGCTGATATGGTGGTGAAAACCGCGCAGCCTGGCGATCACATTCTGGTGATGAGCAACGGCGGGTTTGGCGGCATCCATCAAAAACTGTTGGATGGTCTGGCGAAGAAAGCGCAAGCAGAAGCGGAAGAGTAAGAGAATGCCCGGTAGCGTGGCCGCTTACCGGGTATGTAATTGACTGTAGGCCAGATAAGGCATTGACGCAGTTATCTGGCACTTTCAACGCATGAAATTATGCTTCGTTTTCAGCCAGCTCACGCAGATACTGGAAGATCTGACGCGCTGATTTCGGCGGTTTATTGCCTTCTTTCTCTTTCTTCGCATTGCGAACCAGAGAACGAAGCTGCTGACGGTCGGCGTTTGGCCACAGGCTCAGTACTTCTGCTACCGCGTCATCACCTTCAACGATCAAACGATCGCGCAACTGTTCAAGTTTGTGAAACAGCACAACCTGTTGGTTATGACGGTTTTTCAGCTTATCCAGCGCCTGGCGAATAGGATCGACATCCCGCTGGCGCAGCATTTTACCAATCAGCTGCAACTGGCGGCGACGGCCTTCCATCTTGATACGCTGCGCCAGTTCAATGGCGGCACGCAGATCCGCATCGAGCGGGATTTTATCCAGCGCGTTTTTCCCCAGTTCTACCAGTTCTACGCCCAGGCGCTTTAACTCCTCGGCGTCCCGCTTAATTTCACTTTTACTGACCCAGATAATTTCATCGTCTTCGTCTTCGATGTCATCACCGGGAACGTCGTCGAGCCAGTCTTCGGGCTGCTTAGTCATGTCAGGCTCCTTAAAAAAAGAGGCTAATGTTACCAGTTAAGATGCGCACTGAAAAACGGTTCTCTGTTAGACTTCAGAGAAACTCTCTACATTATGGCATTTGCGATGAAAGTAATCTCACAAGTTGAAGCGCAGCGTAAGATTCTGGAAGAAGCGGTCTCGACAGCACTGGAGCTAGCGTCAGGTCAGTCGGATGGCGCGGAAGTCGCTGTAAGCAAGACCACGGGTATTAGCGTCAGCACCCGTTATGGTGAAGTGGAGAACGTAGAATTCAATAGTGATGGTGCTCTTGGCATTACGGTTTATCACCAGAACCGTAAAGGGAGCGCATCATCCACTGATTTAAGCCCGCAGGCTATCGCACGTACCGTGCAGGCCGCGCTGGATATCGCCCGTTACACCTCGCCGGACCCGTGCGCGGGCGTGGCAGATAAAGAGCTGCTGGCATTTGATGCGCCAGATTTAGATCTGTTCCACCCGGCAGAAGTGTCGCCTGATGAAGCTATTGAATTGGCCGCGCGTGCTGAACAGGCTGCGTTACAGGCCGATAAGCGCATTACTAACACCGAAGGCGGCAGTTTTAATAGCCACTATGGCATCAAAGTTTTTGGTAACAGCCATGGCATGCTACAGGGTTACTGCTCCACGCGTCATTCACTTTCCAGCTGCGTTATCGCTGAAGAGAACGGCGATATGGAACGCGATTATGCCTATACCATTGGCCGTGCAATTGGCGATCTGCAAACGCCGGAGTGGGTCGGCGCAGACTGTGCCCGTCGCACCTTATCTCGCCTGTCGCCGCGTAAGCTGTCCACCATGAAAGCACCGGTTATTTTTGCGAACGAAGTGGCGACCGGACTGTTTGGACATCTGGTCGGCGCTATTGCAGGCGGCTCGGTGTATCGTAAATCCACCTTCTTGCTGGATTCACTGGGCAAACAGATCCTGCCGGAATGGCTGACCATTGAAGAACACCCGCATCTGTTGAAAGGACTGGCATCCTCACCGTTCGACAGTGAAGGCGTGCGTACCGAGCGTCGTGACATTATCAAAGATGGTGTACTGACTCAGTGGCTGTTGACCAACTATTCTGCCCGTAAACTGGGGCTGAAAAGCACCGGTCATGCTGGCGGCATTCACAACTGGCGTATTCCCGGACAAGGGCTAAGCTTCGAGCAGTTGCTCAAAGAGATGGGCACTGGCCTGGTTGTTACCGAACTGATGGGGCAGGGCGTGAGTGGTATTACCGGCGATTACTCTCGCGGTGCGGCTGGCTTCTGGGTCGAAAACGGTGAAATTCAGTATCCGGTAAGTGAAATTACCATTGCCGGTAACTTAAAAGAGATGTGGCGCAATATTGTGACCGTAGGGAACGATATTGAAACGCGCAGTAATATACAGTGTGGTTCTGTACTGTTGCCGGAGATGAAGATCGCCGGTCAATAATACCCTTCATACTTCAAGCTGCAGGTGTGTTGGTTTTACGCGTTCATCCCAGTCACTTACTTATGTAAATGGCCGGGATTCACACGCTTGCCGCTTGCCTGCAACTCGGATTATTTAGGGTATCGGGCGTTATTTTTTAATAATAAAAAGGAAGTGAGCAATGCGTAAACACCTGTTAGCGATCATCGCGGCTTCAACGCTGGTTCTTGGCTCTTCTGCGTTTGCTGCCGATCTCGAAGACGACATGGGGATCCTCAACGATAACCTGAAGATCGTCGAAAAAACGGATAATGCGACTGAACTCAAAGGTGCGTTAACCAAAATGCGTGCAGCTGCACAAGACGCACAAAAAGGAACGCCGCCGAAGCTGGAAAGCAAATCCCCGGACAGCCCGGAGATGAAAGATTTCCGCCACGGTTTTGACACGTTGATCGGTCAGATTGACGGTGCGTTAAAACTGGCGAACGAAGGTAAAGTCAAAGAGGCGAAGGCAGTAGCGGAAGAGCTGAAATCCACCCGCAATGCTTACCATAAGAAGTACCGTTGATTTATTTATCCGGCCTACAGACTACGTAGGTCGGGTAAGACATACCCATCAGATTCCCTCCATAAGTAAACGTTATGCCCATCACATTTTTTAACTTTTAACGTCAGACCGTTATTCCTTCCGCTTGTGCTTTACCTGCAATCTCCTGCGATCCCCATCACGTTATGCTGGTTATTAATCGCCAATTCCGTCTTTTCTGTGGCACAGATCACTATCGCTGCTCGCCTTTCCACTTCGAAGTGGAAAACAACTCGCTACAAACTTTTAACCTCCACCGCTAGTTTACCCTCATAGCCATGAGTGGGGTGAAACGAGTGAATAACGGAGTTGCAATGAATGACATGGGGGAACCGGTGACACCGTCTGGTGAACTGGCCGATCGCATGCTGGCGCAGGTATATGCCCTGTTGCGTGAACGCCACATCATCCCCAACGCCGTACAGGAACAAATGCTGACGTCGCATGTTCGCGCCATGGCGCACCGCTCGGTGACGGGGGAACCCTTGCCAGACGTTGATGCCAGCCTATTTGATGAAATTTCTGCCGAATCAATGGCGCTTGCCCGCGACGTCGTAGCTGAGTTTGGCAATCTTCCAGAAGAAGAGGCCTGGCTGCTGTCGGTACATTTCGAAGTCGCGAAAGATAACCTTTAAGGAGCAAAAGATGGAACAGATTACTGTGGTGATTGGCGATCGTCTGGGTAAGGGCCAGAAAGTGGCGGCAGGCGTTGAGAAAGCTGGTGGTCGTGCGGTCGTGGTGCCGGGTGTGGCGGCAGATATGAAACTGGGCGACGTTATGAAAGCGGAAAACGCCACCTTTGGCATCTCTTTTTGTGGCAGCGGCGGCGCGGGAGCCATCACTGCGCAGACCAAATATGGCTACAAAGCAAAATACGGCATGCGCTCAGTGGATGAGGGTGTGACCGCCATTAACGAAGGCTGCAACGTGCTGGGCTTTGGCTTTATGGATAAGGAAGAACTGGGCGAGCGTCTGGTACAGGCGTGGCAAAAGAAATACGGCGCTTGAGTATGAAAGAGCAATTCACCACGACGGTGAGAGTTACCGGCAAAGGCGACACGAAAGCACGCGCCTTTGCTGATGCCCTGAATCATGTTCAGGCTGCGGTGATGAAGGCATCGCCGCATATCTTACTGCGTATTGAGCCACAGGATGTGCAGGTTGTTCAAGCGCGTGAATCGGTGCGTAAAGAGGCATTTTTATTCTTCTTTATGCGCCGGGAAAGACGCACTTTCAGCGTGGAGCTGGATGTGACCGTCAACGTGACTGCCATCAATCTCGACAAGGTGGATTTCGTCACGCAACGCTGATTTACTATTAAAAGGCATAAATATGTTCCTGATAATATTAATAAAATCGCTCATCATCGGCGCGCTGGTTGGCGTGGGTGTCGGCGCTGGGGCTGCACGCATGTTTCATGCGCCTACCACTCAGGGGATGGGCGCATTTCGTACCCTGGGAGAACTGAATTCCTGCGAAGGGGATCCGGCTTCTCACTTCTCATTTGGTCTGGGTTTCTTCTTCAACGCCTGGGCATCATCCGTGGCGGCCGGCGCGTTCACTCAGGATGTCGATCACCGCATCATTCCTAACTGGGGCGCGGCGGCGTTGATGCTGAAAAACCGTAATGTCGGTGAAACGCTGCATGACCCTAAACGCATGGCGATTGCCTGTGGCGTTATCGGCATGATCGTCGTGACCTTTCTGAACCTGACCGCTTCATCCGTACCGGAAGCATTGCAGGTTACCGCTGTTAAGGTGTTGGTTCCTGCGGCAAATCTGCTGGTCAATACCGTGATGCCAGTAATCTTCTGGCTGGCGGCTATTGATGCCGGTAAGAAATCCGGTTTCTGGGCGACAGTCTTTGGTGGTGCAGCACAGCTCATTATGGGTAATGCGGTACCGGGTCTGGTACTCGGTATTCTGATTGGTAAAGGCGTAGAAGAGAGCGGCTGGAACCACGTCACCAAAGTGATGATGGTCGCTATCGTCGCGTTGTTCGTCCTGAGCGGCTTCTTCCGTGGCTTCGATATGAAGATGATCGAATCCTTCCATCTGACCGTGCCGAACTGGCTCGAACTGATCCACAACTCGCTCAGCGGCAAATAACGGAGGTCATCATGGAACAGAATAAAGGTTTTTGGTTTGCCGACTGGTCGTTCCCGATCTTCGTTGGCCTGCTCTCCTCCGGTGTCTTTGCCGGAACGCACATGTACTACCTGTACGGCATCGGCGCATTTAACGAAGTGGCATTTGTGGCGATGCTGAAAGCGGGAATGGACACCGGATCCTACGGCGCGGTTGCGGCGTTTGGCGCAAGTTTCCTGTTTGCCCGAATCATTGAAGGTTCGCTGGTAGGGATCCTTGATATCGGTGGGGCGATTCAGACCGGTGTTGGCCTGGGCGTCCCGGCATTGTTGCTGGGCGCGGGCATTATTTTCCCGGTAGCGAACTTTGCCGCCTCGTTGGTCACGGGTCTGGTGATTGGCCTGGCGATTGGCTACATCATCATTCTGGCGCGTAAGTTCACCATCAATCAGAGCGACTCGACCTATGGCGCTGACGTAATGATGGGGGCCGGTAACGCCTCTGGTCGCTTCCTTGGGCCGTTGATCATTCTCAGTGCGATGACTGCCTCCATCCCTATCGGTATCGGCTCCCTGGCGGGTGCGCTGCTGTTTTACCTGTGGCAAAAACCGATCACTGGCGGGGCGATCCTCGGTGCGATGATTTTGGGATCAATCTTCCCGATTGCGATTAGCTAACACTGCTGTTTTGTAGGCCGGACAGAGCGATTACTCAGCCCTGTCCGGCAAAGGAGAGAACGATGTTTGATTTACTCCTGCGCCATGCGCGTCTGGTTGACGATACGGTGAGCGATATTGCTCTCAAAGACGGCAAAATTGCGGCGCTGGGCGATGTTGATAGCCCGGCGGCGAAAACCATCGACTTACGCGGCGAGTGCTACGTCAGCGCAGGCTGGATTGATTCTCACGTCCACTGCTACCCGAAATCCCCGATTTATCATGACCAGCCAGACAGCGTCGGTATTGCCACCGGCGTCACCACGGTGGTCGATGCGGGTAGTACCGGGGCTGATGATATTGACGATTTTTACACGCTGACTCGTGAAGCGATCACTGATGTTTATGCGCTACTGAATATCTCTCGCGTTGGACTTATCGCCCAAAATGAACTGGCGAACATGGCCAACATTGATGCCGATGCGGTGCGACAGGCGGTCAACCGCTACCCTGATTTTATCGTCGGCCTGAAGGCGCGGATGAGCAGCAGCGTGGTCGGTGAAAATGGCATTACGCCGCTGGAGCATGCCAAAGTGATGCAGGCCGAAAACGGCGACTTGCCGTTGATGGTACATATTGGTAATAACCCGCCGGATCTGGATGAAATTGCCGAGCGCCTGGCGGCGGGCGATATCATTACCCACTGTTACAACGGCAAACCGAACCGCATTCTGACGCCAGAAGGCGAGCTGCGAGCCTCGGTGTCGCAGGCTCTCGCGCGTGGTGTTCGCCTTGATGTCGGGCACGGCACCGCCAGCTTGAGCTTTGCGGTCGCGAAGCGCGCCATCAGTTTAGGCATTCTGCCGCATACCATCAGCTCAGACATCTATTGCCGTAATCGCATCAGCGGCCCGGTGTATTCGCTTGCCAATGTGATGTCCAAGTTTCTCGCCATCGGCATGTCGCTACCGCAGGTTATTGACTGCGTGACCGCCAATGCTGCTGACGGTCTGCGTTTGAAAAACAAAGGCCGACTTCAGGTAGGTCAGGATGCTGATCTCACCCTCTTTATGCTTAAACGCCAGCCAGCCGTGCTGGTCGATGCAGAAAAAGACAGCTTACAGGCAGATCAACTGCTGGTGCCGCTTGCCGCAATACGTGCGGGCAAGGGTTATATGACCGAACAAGGGAGCGCAGAACATGTCTTCGATTTTTGAAAAATACGATTTAAAACAGGTGATTAACACTTCCGGTCGCATGACGGCGCTCGGTGTTTCCACGCCGCGCCCGGAGGTTGTACAGGCCGCGATGGAAGGGATGAATCAGTACTTTGAGATGAAAGATCTGGTCAACAAAACAGGAGACTACATCGCAAAGCTACTGGAAGTAGAGGGGGCTACGGTCGTCTCCTGCGCTTCGGCAGGGATTGCCCTGTCGGTTGCCGCTGTGTTGGTTAAGGACAGTGACTGGCTGCTGGAAAATCTGCACGTTACGCCAATCGACAACAATGAAATCGTGCTGCCAAGAGGACACAACGTCAACTTTGGCGCACCGGTTGGCAGCATGGTGGCGCTTGGCGGCGGTAAGTTGGTGGAGGCGGGTTACGCTAACGAATGCTCTGCGGCACAACTGGCAGCCGCTATTACACCACGCACGGCGGCCATTCTGTATATCAAATCCCACCACTGTGTGCAGAAAAGCATGCTCAGTGTGGAGCAGGCCGCAGTGGTAGCGCGCACGCATAACTTGCCGCTGATTGTCGATGCGGCGGCGGAAGAAGATTTGCAATGCTATTACCGTGTTGGCGCGGACCTGGTGATTTATAGCGGTGCGAAAGCCATTGAAGGGCCAACCAGCGGTCTGGTGATCGGCAAAACTCAGTATGTCGAGTGGGTAAAACGCCAGACAGCGGGTATTGGGAGGGCAATGAAGGTCGGCAAAGAAGGCATTCTCGGTCTGACCTGCGCCATTGAACTCTATCTGAACGCGCAGAAAGAGAGCGGCGCGGAAATGGTGGAAAAAATGACACCATTTATCAATACGCTGAATACTTTTAATGGCGTTAGCGCCCGCGTGGTATGGGATAGCGCAGGACGCGACATCGCCCGTGCAGAGATTAAGTTTGACGAAGCGGTGACCGGTATCGCCACGGGTGAACTGGTTGATGCGCTTAAACAGGGTGAGTACGCGATTTATTTCCGTGGCTATAAAGCCAACGAAGGGATTATTGAAGCGGATGTGCGCAGCGTCGATCGCGCACAACTGGAGATTGTGGCGCGTCGTATTGGTGACGTGACCCGGCAGGAGAAAAAAGCATGAAACTGACCCCTAACTTTTATCGCGATCGCGTTTGCCTGAACGTGCTGGCGGGTTCCAAAGAGAATGCCCGGGATATTTATGCGGCGGCTGAAGGCCATGTGCTGGTCGGCGTGCTCTCTAAAAATTACCCAGATGTTGAAAGCGCTGTGGCTGATATGCGCGAATATGCGGCGCTTATCGACAATGCGCTCTCCGTGGGCCTGGGAGCCGGTGATCCCAACCAGTCGGCGATGGTCAGTGAAATCTCCCGCCAGGTACAGCCACAGCATGTAAACCAGGTTTTTACCGGCGTCGCAACCAGCCGTGCGCTGCTGGGGCAGAATGAGACGGTGGTCAATGGTCTTGTGTCACCTACCGGAACGCCTGGTATGGTCAAAATCTCCACCGGGCCGCTGAGCAGCCAGTCTCCGGATGGCATTGTTCCACTAGAAACAGCTATCGCCCTGCTCAAAGACATGGGCGGCAGTTCGATTAAATACTTCCCGATGGGCGGTCTCAAGTGCCGTAACGAGTACAAGGCTGTGGCTGAAGCCTGCGCCCGGCATGACTTCTGGCTGGAGCCAACGGGTGGTATAGACCTGGATAACTTTGCGGAAATCCTGCAGATAGCGCTTGATGCAGGCGTGAGCAAAATCATTCCTCACATTTATAGTTCTATTATTGATAAGGTGAATGGGAACACTCGCCCGGATGATGTACGCCAGCTGCTGGCGATCACCAGGGCCTGTGTAGGTTAACTGACTGATGAGGAAAAAGACGTGCGATTCCCCAACCAACGTTTAGCACAGCTGTTTGACATGCTGCAAAACGAGGCGCTGCCGCAGGATGAGCTGGCGCAGCGGTTGTCGGTTTCCACACGTACTGTACGAGCGGATATCACCGCGCTGAATACGCTACTCACCCAGTATGGCGCACAGTTTGTTCTCAGTCGGGGCAACGGCTACCAGCTTAAAATTGACGATCCGGCAAGTTATCATGCGTTGCAAACGCAGCAACCAGAGCAGCTGTTGCGTATACCGCGTACCAGCCGGGAACGGGTTCACTGGCTGGTGGTCCGTTTTCTGACATCGGCTTTTTCGCTAAAGTTGGAAGATTTAGCTGATGAATGGTTCATCAGTCGGGCGACACTGCAGAATGACATGGCGGAGGTGCGTGAACACCTGCAACGTTATCATCTGACGCTGGAAACGCGCCCCCGGCATGGAATGAAGCTGTTCGGTAGCGAGATGGCGATTCGGGCCTGTTTGACCGATCTTCTGTGGACGCTGGCACAGCAAGATCCTGCCCATCCGCTGGTAATGGAAGAGGCGCTCAATGCTGGCGTACCGCAGCAGTTGCAACCTGTTTTACAGGATATTTTTTCCCGTTTTCATATCAGCCTGACCGATGAGGGCGAGCTTTTTCTGCGCTTATATTGTGCGGTGGCGGTACGCAGGATTAGCGAGGGGTATCCACTTCCTGAGTTCGCCGCAGAAGAAGTCGAACATGCGGTGTGCCTTGCTACGCGGGAGATTGCGGCGGTATTGCACCAGTTGGCAGATAAACCGCTTTCCGTTTTTGAAGAAAACTGGCTGAAGGTGCATATTGCTGCCCGTCAGGTTCAGGAGATCGCCCCCAGTGCCATCAATGCTGACGATGATGAGGCGCTGGTTAATTACATCCTGCGTTTTATCAACACCCAGTACAACTATAACCTGCTGAATGACCAGCAACTGCATGCCGATCTGCTAACGCATATTAAGACGATGATCACCCGGGTACGCTACCAGATCATGATCCCCAATCCGCTGCTGGAAAATATTAAACAGCACTATCCAATGGCATGGGACATGACACTTGCTGCTGTGTCGGGGTGGGGGAAATACACCCCGTATACGATCAGTGAAAATGAGATTGGCTTCCTTGTCCTGCATATTGGTGTTGGGCTGGAACGTAGTTACAACATCGGTTACCAACGACAGCCCCGTGTACTTCTGGTCTGTGATGCGGGAAATGCGATGGCAAGGATGATTGAAGCAGTGCTGGCGCGTAAGTACTCGCAGATTGAAATTGTAAGTACCGTGACGCTGCGAGACTATGAACAACGGGACAGTATTAGCGAAGACTTTGTTATCTCTACTGCGCGAATTAGCGAAAAAGATAAGCCCGTAGTGATGATTGCGCCGTTTCCAACAGATTATCAACTGGAGCAAATTGGTAAACTGGTGCTGGTGGACAGGACCCGCCCATGGATGCTGGACAAATACTTCGATGCGACGCATTTTCGTATTGTCGACGGGCAAATGGATCAACAGACGCTGTTCAACACACTATGCCATCAGTTGCAGGATGAAGGTTTTGTGGATGCGGAGTTTGTCAGTTCGGTGGTGGAACGTGAGGCCATCGTTAGCACCATGCTGGGTGACGGCATTGCACTACCGCACGCGCTCGGTTTGCTGGCCAAGAAAACGGTGGTCTACACGGTCCTCGCTCCGCAGGGCATTGCCTGGGGAGATGAAACCGCACACGTGATCTTTTTACTCGCCATCAGCAAAAGCGAGTACGAAGAGGCGATGGCAATCTACGATATTTTCGTTACTTTTCTGCGCGAACGCGCCATGGCAAGACTCTGTACCTGCCGTGAC
The DNA here is from genome assembly GCF_947057495.1 of Citrobacter sp. Marseille-Q5395. Taxonomy (NCBI): domain Bacteria; kingdom Pseudomonadati; phylum Pseudomonadota; class Gammaproteobacteria; order Enterobacterales; family Enterobacteriaceae; genus Citrobacter; species Citrobacter sp. Marseille-Q5395. Next base: position 107,233 of record NZ_CAMSEL010000014.1, read on the forward strand.
TTTAACGAATTCAAAGCAGTCGCGATGGAGTGTGTGAGCCGGTTTTGACAGGCGGAAAACAGAACATCATCCGCCTGAAGTGTTAGCGCAAATGATGCACAACCTGGTTGCTGCTACCGCGCCAGATAAGCGCCGGGTCTTTGAGATCCTGAACAAATTTACCATCGACCAGCACGTTGATGAGATCCACCACCCGCATTTGCTCGGCATTGAGCTCATCGAGTTTGTAACCAGTCCACACCCAGATATCTTTTCCCGGACACTCAGCGTGAATGCGCTGTACCAGTTTCAGAATATCCGGCACGTTTTGCGGATGAAGTGGATCGCCGCCCGACAGCGAGATCCCCTGACGATGGATCCGTGTATCGTTCAGATCGGCAATGATCTTGTCTTCCATCTCTGTGGTAAACGGCTGGCCGGAGTTTAGCCGCCAGGTGCTTTTGTTATAGCAGCCAGGGCATTCGTGCACGCACCCTGAAACAAACAGGGTACAGCGAGTACCGGGACCGTTGACGATGTCAACAGGGTAATACTGGTGATAATTCATTTCGCTTAACCATGCCGGATGGCGTTTTGCTTATCCGGCCTACAATGTATGCACAGTTTGTAGGCCCGGTAAGCGTAGCGCCACCGGGCATAAAACCGTGAGGGATTAACCGAGTTGCCCATTACCTAAATGCTTAACGCGGCGCTTCACTTCTTCTTGCTTACCGGCATTAAACGGGCGTGCGTCCGGGCTGCCTAAATAACCGCATACACGGCGGGTCACTGACACGCGGGCTGCATCATGATTACCACATTTCGGGCAGGTGAAGCCTTTGCTGGTGCACTCAAACTCACCGGTAAAGCCGCACTCATAGCACTCATCGATAGGCGTGTTAGTACCGTAATACGGCACATGCTGGTAGCTGTAATCCCAGACGTCTTCCAGCGCTTTCAGGTTATGCTGAATGTTCGGATACTCGCCGTAGCAAATGAAGCCGCCATTCGCCAGCGGCGGGTACGGTGCTTCGAAATCGATCTTGTCGTAAGGATTAACCTTTTTCTCCACGTCGAGGTGGAAGCTGTTGGTGTAGTAACCCTTGTCGGTCACGCCCGGCACGACACCAAACTCGGCGGTATCCAGACGGCAGAAACGATCGCACAGGTTTTCACTCGGTGTGCTGTACAGGCTGAAGCCGTAACCGGTCTCGTCTTTCCACTGATCGACTGCCTTACGCAGACGTTCGACAATGGCAATGCCCTTGGCACGAAGTGCTTCGCTGTCGTACAAGTGCGTATCACCAAATAGCGCATTGATGGTCTCGTGAATACCGATATAGCCCAGAGAGATTGATGCACGGCCATTTTTGAAGATTTCAGACACGTCATCATCCGCTTTCAGGCGCACACCGCAGGCACCTTCCATATACAGGATTGGCGCTACGCGGGCTTTTACGCCTTCCAGACGAGCGATGCGGGTCATCAGCGCTTTACGCGCCAGCACCAGACGATCGTCCAGCAACTTCCAGAAAGTGGCTTCGTCGCCGTGGGCTTCCAGCGCAATACGTGGCAGGTTGAGGCTGATCACGCCGAGGTTGTTACGACCGTCATGGATCTGCTCGCCGTTCTCGTTTTCCCAAACACCGAGGAAACTACGACAGCCCATCGGGGTTTTGAACGAACCGGTGACTTTTACGACCTGATCGTAGTTCAGGATGTCCGGGTACATACGCTTGCTCGCGCACTCCAGCGCCAGCTGTTTGATGTCATAGTTCGGATCGCCAAACTTATGGTTCAGACCGTCACGGATAGCGAACACCAGTTTCGGGAAGACGGCAGTTTTACGATTTTTACCCAGACCGGCAATACGGTTACGCAGGATGGACTGCTGAATCAAACGAGATTCCCAACTGGTACCCAGGCCAAAACCAAAGGTGACGAACGGCGTCTGACCATTGGCGGTATGCAGCGTGTTCACTTCATATTCGAGTGACTGGAATGCGTCATAGCACTCTTTCTCGGTACGGGAATGCGCATAACCGTCTGCATCCGGGATTTGCCACTCTTCAGCAGTTTTACGGTGTTTGTTAAAGCTCTCGGTCACGAACGGTGCCAGGACTTCATCAATACGGTTAATGGTGGTGCCACCGTAAATATGGCTGGCAACCTGCGCGATGATTTGTGCCGTAACGGCGGTTGCAGTCGAGATAGATTTTGGCGGCTCAATCTCCGCGTTACCCATCTTAAAGCCCTGCGTCAGCATGCCTTTCAGGTCGATCAGCATGCAGTTAAACATCGGGAAGAATGGCGAGTAGTCGAGATCGTGATAGTGAATATCACCACGCTCGTGTGCCTGGACGACATCACGCGGCAGCAGGTGCTGACGTGCATAGTGTTTGGCGACGATACCGGCCAGCAGGTCGCGCTGGGTCGGGATCACTTTACTGTCTTTATTGGCGTTTTCGTTCAGCAGAGCTGAGTTGGTTTGTTCAACCAGACCACGAATTTCCTGGTTCAGACGGCCACGTTTTTCACGCTGTATATCACGATCGTGGCGGTATTCGATGTACGCACGGGCGAGTTGTTTGTACGGACCAGACATCAGCTGGTTTTCTACCGCTGTCTGGATCTCGTTGATATCGACCTGGCTGCGCTCATTCATCTGGCTGCTAACGACTTCTGCGACGGTGGCACAGTAATCTGCGTCATCGACTCCCGCTGCTTTAGCTGCACGCAGAATGGCTTCTTTGATGCGCTCTGATTTAAACGGCACTTTACAGCCATCTCGTTTCATCACATGCGGTGTCATGATCACTCCATATTTATAAGAACAGGTTATCCACAGAGGTTAGGGAGCGTTCATCGGTTTATTCATCTTTCTATCCAATGACTTCTCGCAATCCAGACCTCTTTTATCCACATTTCCACTGCTATGAAGGGAAATGTTGTTGTAGCAATTGTAGTCGATTAATACAACATATTGGGTCGGAGTGCATTTTAAGTTCTATATGTAGTGATTTGCATCAAGGATGTTTACGTTTTTATTGACGTAGCTCAAAGTAAAAACTGGAGCGTACAGATGACGGGCACTGCAGCCGATTGTAAATTGTGGTGAGAAAAATCTGATTAATTATTCAACAAAAACAGAAGGGTAGGCTGGATGCATGCAGAGAAGCCCGGCAGCGCTATACGCACCGGGCTTAAAACCAATTGCAAGCTATTTTTGCAGCCACCAGATAGCTTCAAAAGGACGCAATGTCATGCCCCCGGGCTGGCTGGCGACCTCGGCATAGTTGTGCATCAGCACCCGCCAGTTTCCACCGGTATGGATCGGTTGCCAGGGTTGGAAGGTCTCGCTCAGGTTGGCAATGACCAGCAGCCGCTGTCCTTGCCATTCTCGCTGATAGCACCACAGATGCGGGCTTTCCGGTAACAGATCCTCGTAGTCGCCCCAGGTGATAACTGGTTCAGTTTTGCGTAAGGCGATCAGTTTCTGATAGGCGTAAAATACCGAATCGGCATCATCAAGCGCTGCTGAGACATTGATATCAGCCGCGTTGTCGCACAGATTGATCCACGGCTCCCCCTGCGTAAAACCGGCATGTTTGCTGCGATCCCACTGCATCGGCGTGCGGCTGTTATCGCGGGATTTACTGGCGAGGATCGCCAGCAGCTCATCGGCATCACGCCCAGCGGCATTCAGTTCGGCAAACATATTGTGGCTTTCCACATCGCGATAATCGGTAATCTGTCGAAAATGCGGGTTGGTCATGCCAATCTCTTCGCCCTGGTAGATATAGGGTGTGCCCTGCATACCGTGCAGCACCATTGCCAGCATTTTGGCTGCAGGTATGCGGTATTTCCCTTCATCACCAAAACGTGAAACGATGCGCGGCTGATCGTGGTTACACCAGAACAGTGCGTTCCAGGCGGTGTCGTGCATACCCTGCTGCCAGTGGCGAAACAGGGCTTTCAACGCCACATAATCTGGCTTTGCCAGTGTCCACTTTTCACCATTGGGGTAGTCTACTTTCAGGTGGTGGAAGTTGAAGGTCATCGACAATTCGCTGCCGTCCTGTGCGGCATATTGCTGACAATGAGCAAGCGAAGTAGAGGACATCTCGCCCACCGTCATCAGATTACGTGGCGTGAAGACGTCGCGGTTCATTTCGCGTAAAAATTCATGCACGCGTGGGCCATCGGTATAAAAACGGCGTCCATCACCGTCAGGATCGCTCGGGAAGTCCTGCTCTTTGGAGATAAGGTTCACGACGTCGAGGCGCAGTCCATCTACGCCGCGATCGGCCCAGAATTCACAGACTTTTTTCAGCTCCGCGCGCACTGCCGGGTTTTCCCAGTTCAGGTCAGCCTGCTCCGGGGCAAAGAGGTGCAGATAATACTGCTCGCTTTCAGCGTGCCAGCCCCAGGCGCTGCCACCGAATTTTGAACGCCAGTTATTCGGGCATGCGTCCGGTGTACCATCGCGCCAGATATAAAACTGACGATACGGACTGTCTTTATCCAGCGACTCGCGAAACCAGGCGTGTTGCGTCGAAGTATGGTTAAACACCATATCCAGAATAATACGGATGCCGCGCGCTTTCGCCTGCGCCACCAGTTCGTCAAAATCATCCAGCGTACCGTAGGCCGGGTCGACGGAAATATAATCAGCGACATCGTAGCCGTTATCAACCTGCGGCGAAATGTAGAATGGCGTCAGCCAGATGGCATCTATCCCCAGTTTTTGCAGATAGTCGAGACGTTGTGTCACACCGCGTAAATCGCCAGTGCCGCTACCGGTTGTGTCCTGAAAACTCTTGGGGTAAATCTGATAGATAACGCCGTTTTGCCACCAGTGGGGAATATTCATCGTTATTTCCTGCAAATGCGATGGGGCGCAACTGCGCCCCGAAAAAAAGTCAGACAATCTGTAATGTGCCCTGACGGTATTTACGCTGGTAGATGAACGAGGTCAGTACCATCGGGATAACAATCGAGATAACCATTGCCAGGCTAAATACCTGCCAGTAGGTTGGCTGGATGGAAAGGATGCCCGGCAAGCCGCCGACGCCAATACCATTCGCCATCACGCCGTTCAGACCGCACAGCAGTCCGGCAAGGCCGGAGCCGATCATCGCGCATAGCATCGGGAAACGGTATTTCAGGTTGATGCCGTACATTGCCGGTTCAGTCACTCCCAGATAAGCGGAGATCGCAGCAGGAACGGAAATTTCCCGCTCGTTATGTTTACGACTGGAGATAATGATGCCGACCACTGCAGAGGCCTGAGCGATATTCGACAGCGCAATGAGCGGCCACACAGGCGTTCCGCCCATGCTTTGAATCATCTGCATGTCGATAGCGAGCGTGGTCTGATGCACTCCGGTGATCACCAGTGGGGCGTACAGGAAGCCGAACAGCGCTGCGCCAATCGGAGCAAAACTGCCGGTCATCAGATGACGCACAGCAAAGGCGACACCATCGCCAATCCAGCGGCCAAACGGACCAATAAACGCATGGGCGAGGAACACCGCGAGGATCAGTGAGCACACCGGAACCACCACCAGATACAGGTAGTCCGGGACGATGCGTTTCAGGCGCGTTTCAATCAATCCAAGTGCCAGACCTGCCAGCAGAGCTGGAATGACCTGTGCCTGATAACCGACTTTTTCGATAGTAAACAGGCCGAAATTCCATACTTCCGGCACTTGCTGACCCAGCAGGTAGGCGTTCATCAGTTGCGGGGAAACCAGCGTGACGCCGAGCACAATGCCAAGGATCGGCGTACCGCCCATTTTCTTCACCGCAGACCAGCAGATCCCGACCGGCAGATAGAAGAAAATCGCCTCGCCAATCAGCCACAGAAAGTCATAAAGCGTTTTCAGTGAGGGATACATCTGCGCCAGCGTCTGGCCGTTGCTCATCGGCAGATCGCCGATCACGTTACGAAACCCTAAGATCAAGCCTCCGCTAATCAACGCCGGCAGCAGCGGGAAGAAGATCTCTGCGAAATGAGAAATCATCTGCTCGTGCCATTTCATGTTCTGCCGCGCGGCTTTTTTCGCCTGCTCTTTGTCGGCACTGGCCTGTCCGGTGGTCGCCAGCAGCGCTTTGTAGTAATCGCCCACCTCGGTGCCAATCACCACCTGGAACTGCCCGGCGTTGGTGAAACAGCCTTTGACCATCGGAAGTTGTTCGATCTCTTTCGGCCTGGCGTTCGCAGGCTGATTCAGCACAAAACGCAGGCGCGTGATGCAATGACTCACCGTGGCGATATTGTCGCGCCCGCCCACCAGCTCAATCAGCCGATCGATGTCTGCTTGTTTTATTTTGCTCATTATTAAGCCCTGTTGTTGACCTGGCGTCAGAGTATATCTTCGTTGAATATTTAAAAATGGGAACGTTCCCGAAACGTAGCGAAGATCACAAATTAACGCTCAGAAAGCGATCAGGAAAGGGTGGATGGGATGATGATTTGGCGCGGCTCGCTGCGGCCGTTGATCTGTTCGATCAGCTGTAAAGCCGCCTGTCGTCCGGCTTCGGCGTAACCGGGATCGACAGTGATGATCTCCGGATGGAGGAATTTCATCAGTGGTGTATTCCCCACACTCGCCAGTTGCAGATTATCGATCCGCTGCTCCTGCAAATATTTGCTGACCCCAAGGGCAAGGGTATCCGTCGCGCATACCAGGGCCGTGGTTTCCGGAGTAATGACATCTGCGGCATGCTCATAACCCTGCTTCATGGCGAGACCTGGCAGAGCAGCAACAGGATGCAGTTTATGTTTCTTGCAGAATGCGAGGTAAGCCTCATGGCGGCGCTTACCGGTGGTCACATCGCTATGGGGAACGCCAAGAAAACTGATCTGGCGATGTTCACGGTCGTACAGACGTTGCATCAGAGTATGGATTGCACCCTCATCGTCATAACAGACGGAGGCGAAACCTTTGGCATCTCTTGCCAGTAGCACCAGAGAGTCCTGCCAGGAAGCGATCATGGCTTCGGTAATACCGGTAAAACCAAACAGTACCACGCCGTCAATATTGCGACGTCTGAGCATGCCCAAATGCTCTTCTACCAGTTCAGGTGAAAACTGGCTTTCCATCATAATAGGATCGTAACCCTGCTCATAGAAGGCGGGCAGCATGGTCTGGACGGCGAGATTTTCTGAAAGTGAATCCAGGCGCGTGACGATAATTGCTACCACTTTGTCACTTTGCCCACGCATGGCGCGTGCGGAGCGGGAAGGGGAAAAACCGTGCTGATTCATTACCGCTTCAACACGTTCACGGGTGCGTTCGCTGACACCGCTTTCATTGTTGAGAACGCGGGAAACTGTTGATTTTCCCACGCCGCTTAAGCGGGCGATGTCTTTAATAGTCAGCCGATTCTGCATCCTGTTTTCCCGTAGCGCATTCAGTTTTAATTAAGAGGGTAACTTTACTCAAGTGGAGTGCAATGGGCAAAGTCTGCTTTATTTACTTTGTTATTCAGGCAATGTGTATACGTTTGGTTTAGTTACTGTGGTTTATCATACCGCCATAATTGCCACGAACCTTATGGTTTTCTGCGTATAATGCGCCGCGCAACTCACTCACTTACCGGAGGCTGTATGGATCCCGATCCCACCCCTCTCCCGAAACGGAGAAATAAACCTTTCCGGTAAGCCTGCTTTCACTGTCTTACCGGATATGTAAGACAGTGACGTTCTGACGTCCCTGTTGTGATTTTAGATTGCCATCAGGCAAGGCTTTGCTGTGCCTGATGTATTCACTGCGCCTGTGTTTACTGGCGCAGGGGGACTGCCTATGTTTAAAAATATTACCCGCCAGCTGTTTGCCCGGCTCAATCGTCATTTGCCGCATCGTCTGGTGCATCGCGATCCATTGCCCAATGCCCAGGCCGTTGCCAGCGCGCCGATCCCACCTTCCCTGAGCGAACATTGCCTGAAAATGGCGCTGATGGAAGAGGAAGCACTGTGGAAAACGTTTGATGCGCACCCTGAAGGCTTGAACGCCGCTGAAGTGGAAAGTGCCCGTGAGAAACACGGTGAAAACCAGTTGCCGGCACAGAAACCGTTGCCGTGGTGGGTGCATCTGTGGGTCTGTTACCGTAACCCATTTAATATTTTGCTCACCATTCTGGGCGGCATTTCCTATGCCACTGAGGATCTGTTTGCTGCAGGCGTAATTGCCCTGATGGTTGCTATTTCTACGTTACTGAATTTTGTGCAGGAGGCGCGTTCAACCAAAGCGGCAGATGCGCTGAAAGCGATGGTCAGCAACACCGCCACGGTACTGCGGGTGATCAACGAGAAAGGAGAAAACGGCTGGGTAGAGTTGCCGATCGACCAGCTTGTTCCTGGCGACATCATCAAACTGGCGGCAGGCGATATGATCCCGGCTGACTTACGCATCGTTCAGGCGCGTGACCTGTTTGTGGCGCAAGCCTCGCTTACCGGAGAATCACTGCCGGTTGAGAAAGTGGCGAACAGCCGAGACCCGCAGCAAAGCAACCCGCTGGAGTGCGATACCCTGTGCTTTATGGGCACCAACGTGGTGAGCGGTACGGCGCAGGCTATCGTCATTTCTACCGGGGCCAATACCTGGTTTGGACAACTGGCGGGTCGGGTTACTGAGCAGGAAAGCGAGCAGAATGCGTTCCAGAAAGGGATCAGCCGCGTCAGCATGCTGTTGATCCGTTTTATGCTGGTGATGGCACCTGTTGTGCTTATCATCAACGGTTATACCAAAGGCGACTGGTGGGAAGCGGCGCTGTTTGCTCTTTCTGTTGCGGTGGGACTGACGCCGGAAATGCTGCCCATGATCGTCACTTCCACGCTGGCGCGTGGTGCGGTGAAACTGTCGAAGCAAAAAGTTATCGTTAAGCACCTTGATGCCATCCAGAACTTTGGCGCGATGGATATTCTGTGCACCGATAAAACCGGCACACTAACTCAGGACAAAATCGTGCTGGAGAATCATACCGATATCTCCGGTAAGCCCAGTGAGCATGTGCTGCATTCCGCGTGGCTGAACAGCCATTACCAGACCGGGCTGAAAAACCTGCTGGATACCGCGGTGCTGGAAGGTGTCGATGAAGAATCGGCCCGCCTGCTCTCTACCCGCTGGCAGAAAATCGATGAGATCCCGTTTGATTTCGAGCGCCGCCGGATGTCGGTGGTAGTGGCGGAAGAAACTGATGTGCATCAGCTGGTGTGCAAAGGGGCACTACAGGAGATCCTCAGTGTCTGTACCCAGGTGCGTCACAATGGCGAGATTGTTCCGCTGGATGACAATATGCTACGTCGGGTTAAGCGCGTTACCGATACGCTTAACCGCCAGGGATTGCGCGTGGTGGCGGTGGCGACCAAATACCTGCCCGCACGTGAGGGAGATTATCAGCGTATTGATGAGTCCGACCTGATCCTCGAAGGATACATTGCGTTCCTCGATCCGCCGAAAGAGACCACCGCTCCGGCTCTGAAGGCGCTGAAGGCCAGCGGTATTACGGTGAAAATCCTCACCGGAGACAGCGAACTGGTGGCGGCAAAAGTCTGTCATGAAGTAGGTCTGGATGCGGGCGATGTGGTTATTGGTAGCAGCATTGAAGGGCTAAGCGATGACGAGCTGGCACAACTGGCCCAGAGCACGACGCTGTTTGCCCGTCTTACGCCGATGCACAAAGAGCGCATTGTCACGTTGCTGAAACGCGAAGGTCATGTGGTTGGATTTATGGGCGATGGCATTAACGATGCCCCGGCACTGCGTGCGGCGGATATTGGCATCTCCGTTGATGGTGCGGTCGATATTGCCCGTGAAGCGGCAGATATCATCCTGCTGGAAAAGAGCCTGATGGTACTGGAAGAAGGGGTCATCGAGGGGCGTCGTACCTTCTCGAATATGCTTAAGTATATCAAAATGACCGCCAGCTCTAACTTTGGTAACGTTTTTAGCGTGCTGGTGGCGAGCGCATTTCTGCCTTTCCTGCCAATGTTGCCGCTGCACTTACTGATTCAGAACCTGCTGTATGATGTATCCCAGGTTGCTATTCCTTTTGATAACGTTGATGAAGAGCAGATCAAAAAACCGCAGCGCTGGAATCCTGCCGAACTGGGCCGCTTTATGTTGTTCTTTGGGCCAATCAGCTCCATCTTCGATATTCTGACATTTTGTCTGATGTGGTTCGTCTTCCATGCCAATACGCCAGAACATCAGACGTTGTTCCAATCTGGCTGGTTTGTGGTGGGTCTGCTGTCGCAAACGCTGATTGTGCATATGATCCGTACCCGCCGTGTACCGTTTATCCAGAGCCGTGCTGCATGGCCGTTAATGCTGATGACGCTGGTGGTCATGGTGGTGGGGATTGCGCTGCCATTCTCACCGTTGGCCAGCTACTTACAATTGCAGGCTCTGCCGCTGAGCTACTTCCCGTGGCTGATTGCGATTCTGGCTGGTTACATGACATTGACCCAATTAGTGAAAGGTTTTTATAGCCGTCGCTACGGCTGGCAATAATCTTTTAGTTCTCTGCCGGATAGTGCTTGGGTCACTATCCGGCATTTTTTTATTTCATTCGAAGATATTACTCGACGATATTTCTGTTTTATTTTTATTGAAATACTAACAGGGCAAATTGGTAACAATCCCTTCCTCTCTCTTTGTTTTCTTATCAATAAAACGATCTGCGTTGCAAAAATGAAACACTGTGCTAAAAATTATTAGCGTTGACGTTTTTTTGTGAAGGCAGTCAGTGAAATAAATTGTTACACCAGTTAGTCTGCACAGGTAACGTCGTAAAGAAAGTTTCTCGCTGCCCATTTCTAATTCCGGCAGTCATTTGCTCTGCAAGCTATTCCTGTTAATGGATATTATGAACTTCTGGAGAAGGACAAATGAAACTGACAAAAAACCTGTTAAGTCTGTGCATTGGTGTATCAGTATTACTGACCAGCCATTCAACGTTGGCCCAAACTTTTCGCGCCGCAGATGTTCACCCGGCTGATTACCCGAACGTTGTGGCAGTGAAGCACATGGGAGAGAAGCTGAGTGCTGCAACGGATGGTCGTCTGGAGATTAAAACATTTCCGGGTGGCGTGTTGGGCGACGAAAAACAGATGATTGAGCAGGCACAATTAGGCGCTATCGATATTATTCGTGTCTCGATGACGCCAGTAGCAGCAATACTCCCTGAGATTAACGTGTTTACACTGCCGTATATTTTTCGCGATGAAAACCATATGCATCAGGTGCTTGACGGTATGATTGGCCAGGAAATTGGCGATCGCCTGACGGCAAACAGTAAATCACGTCTGGTGTTTCTCGGCTGGATGGATGCCGGAACACGTAACCTGATTACCAAAAACCCGGTGGTTAAACCGGAAGATTTGCACGGTATGAAAATCCGCGTTCAGGCGAGCCCGATCGCGCTGGATACTTTAAAAGCAATGGGCGCTAACTCCATTGTAATGGGCGTCAGCGAAGTGTTTAGCGGAATGCAGACTGGCGTCATTGACGGAACGGAAAATAACCCGCCAACGTTTGTTGCGCACAACTATTTGCCTGTCGTTAAAAACTATACCTGGAGTAAACATTTTATTATCCCGGAGCTATTTCTTTTCTCGAAGGCTAAATGGGATAAATTGAAAAAAGAGGACCAGGACCTCATCATTAAACTCGCTAAAGAAGCGCAAGTAGAACAGCGCAAGCTCTGGGCTGCCTATAATGAGAAGTCTCTGGAAACCATGAAAGCTAATGGCGTTCAGTTCCATGATATTGATACCGATTATTTCTTTAAAGCCACGCAATCGGTAAGGGATAATTACGGTAAAGAACACCAGGATTTGATCAAACGTATTCAGGATGTGAAGTAATTTATTGGACGGATGGGATTAACCATCCGTCTGAATCTTTTGATTAATTCGAGGTGATGATGATGGGTGAATGCTATTCATCAGTAATGGATTTTCTTTACCGGATCTCAATGTGGATTGCCGGAGTCGCATTATTGGTTATGGTCGCCATTATTCCTGTCGGGATATTTGCACGTTATGTTCTGAATAATGCACTGTCATGGCCTGAGCCAGTCGCCATTCTCTGTATGGTGACATTCACCTTTATTGGCGCGGCGGTAAGCTATCGCGCAGGTTCCCATATCGCGGTGAGTATGGTCACTGATCGCCTGGGAGATTCCGCCCGTCGCTACTGCTCGATTGTCGCCGATCTCATGCTGATTGCGATAAGCCTGTTCATTCTCTGGTACGGAACCACGCTGTGTCTTGAATTGTGGGATCAAGCCGTCGCGGAATTCCCGCTTCTCAGTGCCGGGCAAAACTATCTCCCGCTACCCATTGGTTCTGCCATCACGCTGCTTTTTATTGCTGAAAAGATTTGTCGTGGTCCGCAGTATCAGCGTCCTGTTGTCATGCTGGGATCGACCAGCTAGTTACCGCCCCCATTTCATAAAGGAAAGCAGATGGATGCATTTATTCTCGTCTTTACGCTCGGCATTATGCTGGCGATTGGGGTACCGGTAGCGTACGCGGTTGGTATTAGCGCCATCATTGGGGCCTGGTATATTGATATCCCGCTGGAAGCGGTGATGATCCAACTGACCAGCGGCGTGAACAAGTTTTCATTGCTGGCTATCCCGTTCTTTATTCTGGCCGGAGCGATTATGGCCGAAGGCGGGATTGCTCGTCGGCTGGTGAATTTTGCCTATATTTTCGTTGGCTTCATTCGCGGTGGGCTGTCGCTGGTTAACATTGTGGCTTCCACCTTTTTTGGCGCGATTTCCGGATCGTCCGTGGCAGACACCGCCTCCATCGGTTCGGTGATGATCCCGGAGATGGACAAAAAAGGTTACCCACGTGACTTTGCTGCGGCGGTGACCGCCAGTGGATCGGTACAGGCGATCCTTACGCCACCCAGCCATAACTCCGTTATTTACTCGCTGGCGACCGGCGGTACGGTTTCGATTGCTGCGCTGTTCATCGCCGGGATCCTGCCTGGTTTGTTGTTAAGCTTTAGCCTGATGGTGATGTGCGTGGCGTTTGCGCACAAGCGTGGTTATCCGAAAGGCGAGCGCGTACCGTTTCGTCAGGCATTGAAGATTTTTGTTGATACGCTGTGGGGCCTGATGACGGTGGTTATCATCATGGGTGGCATCCTGTCAGGTATCTTTACCGCGACGGAGTCAGCGGCGATTGCCTGCCTGTGGGCCTTCTTTGTCACGATGTTTATTTATCGCGACTATAAGTGGTCTGAGCTACCGAAACTGATGTTCCGCACGGTGAAAACGGTCACTATCGTCATGATTTTGATTGGTTTTGCTGCCGCGTTCGGCGCGGTGATGACCTATATGCAGTTGCCGATGCGCATCACCGAAGCCTTTACCAGCATCTCGGATAACAAATACGTCATCCTGATGTGTATTAACATTATGCTGCTACTGATCGGTACATTGATGGATATGGCACCGCTGATCCTGATCCTGACGCCGGTCCTGTTGCCTGTAACCAACGCGCTCGGTATTGATCCGGTCCATTTTGGTATGATCATGCTGGTTAACTTAGGGATTGGGCTAATTACGCCGCCGGTAGGATCGGTGTTGTTTGTTGCCAGTGCGGTGAGTAAGCAGAAGATTGAACAAGTGGTGAAGGCGATGCTGCCGTTCTACGCCGTACTTTTTCTGGTACTGATGTTAGTGACGTATATTCCGGCGATTTCGTTATTCCTGCCGAAATTGTTTGGCGTGCTGTGATTGCCCTGCAGTGACAAAAATCCGGGCTTTCGCGCCCGGATTTCTTCATTGTTTAGCGACGAACGGCGATCGCTTCAATCTCGATTTTCACGTCTTTCGGCAGACGGGCAACTTCCACGCAAGAGCGCGCAGGGAAGGTGGCGTTGTGCTCGGTGAAGAACGCTTCGTAGGTGGCGTTAACGGTGGCGAAATCGTTCAGGTCTTTAACGAACACGGTTGTTTTTACGATGTCGCCGACTTTCAGGCCTGCAGCTTCTACGATAGCCTTCACGTTTTCCAGCGACTGGCGCGCCTGAGCGGACACGTCTTCCGATACGCTACCGGTTTTTGGATCGACCGGGATCTGACCGGAAGTGATGATCATGCTACCCAGGTCTACGCCCTGAACGTATGGGCCGATTGCTGCTGGTGCATTTTCCGTCGCGATAGTCTTGCTCATGATTTCTCCTGAATTACAGCGGTAATAGAATGTTCCCGGTCATTATAGGGAGCCGGGAATTCATTACCAACCCCAATTAGTTGGCCAGCACCACATAATGCGAAAACTCTTTTTCACAGTATTTGCATTTGAGTGCGATGTCATCGGCGCGCTTTTTCACTGCAAAACTGGATGAAACCGGCTCAGCATGGCTGATGCAGTTGCTGTTCGGGCATACCAGCACATTATCGATACGCTCCGGCAGGCTGGGACGTGATTTACCCACGACGTCATAGTCGTCAATGCGATTTACCGTCGCTTGTGGAGCGTACAGGGACAACTGGTTAACCTGCTCGTCGGTCAGGAAGGTATTTTCAATTTTAATCAGGTCCTTACGGCCCATCTCGCCAGACGGCAGGTTCAGACCGATAGTGATGCGCTGGTCGGTCTCTGTCAGTTTGAACAGCGTCAGCAGCTTGAAACCAACCTGTGCGGGAATATGGTCAATCACAGTGCCACGTTTGATGGCTTCTACTTGCAGTTTGTTATCGTGTGTCATCGTCATTTCCCCTTACAGTGCCAGATCGCGGTTCAGAACCAGTGCCAGTAACGCCTGGCGAGCGAATATCCCGTTGCCTGCCTGCTGGAAATACCAGGCATGTGGCGTCTTATCAACGTCGGTAGTGATCTCATCGATACGCGGCAGCGGATGCAGAACTTTCATATTCTCTCTCGCACCATTCAGATCGCTGGCGCGCAGAACAAACTGTGCTTTCACGTTGGCGTATTCAGACGGATCCAGACGTTCTTTCTGTACGCGGGTCATATAGAGAATGTCCACTTCCGCCATCACCTCTTCGATAGTGCCATGCAGGCTCCAGGCGATACCTTTTTCATTCAGCATATCCAGAATGTATTGCGGCATTGCCAGCGCATCCGGGGCGATAAAGTAGAAGCGGTTGCCGTCAAATTTCGCCAGTGCCTGGGTCAGGGAGTGGACGGTACGACCATATTTCAGGTCGCCTACCATCGCTATCTGCAGATTGTCCAGGCGGCCCTGAGTTTCCTGAATGGTGAACAGATCCAGCAGGGTCTGCGTCGGATGCTGGTTGGAGCCGTCACCCGCATTCAGTACCGGCACATTGCCGGAGAATTCAGTTGCCAGACGCGCGGCGCCTTCCTGCGGATGACGCATCACAATGGCATCAACATAGGTGCTGATGACGGAAATGGTGTCGGCCAGCGTTTCACCTTTTTTGCCCAGGGATGTGTTGCTGCTGTCGGAGAACCCAACCACGCTGGCACCCAGACGGTGCATCGAGGTTTCAAATGATAAACGGGTACGGGTTGACGCCTCGAAGAAGCAACTGGCGATTACTTTATGTTTTAACAGTTCCGGTTGCGGGTTTGCTTTGAGTTTCGCCGCCGTCGCGAGGACCAGATTCAGATCATCGCGGCTGAGGTCGTTTATGGAAATGATGTGTTTTTGATAGAGCGGGTTAGCCATGTTTATCTCCTGACGCCTGGGCAAAAAAAAAGCCCCTCAATTGAGGGGCTTGGAATAGGTGATCAACGGGAAGAAAAACGGCAGGCCAGCGTCTTTTTTCAGACGCGGTAAGACAAAATGTCGTACACACTGAGCCATACATCCTCCCGGCAAATTGTCCGCGATTATACTCAGCTACGTTATGGGATCAAGCAAATAATGCACAAATTATTCATCGCAAACGGTTCTTATGAATTTTAATTCATCTTTAGTAAATAATTAATTTGCTTGTGGACTAGCGCAGTTCGCTGAACTACCCGAGGTGCGACCCAGACAATACTGCTGCCGGCAACGACCCCCAGAACTTCCGGCAATGCGTGATAATCGAGGATTCTGGCAACGGCCCGGCCATATCCCGCTGCGGTGTGGATAAGGATAAATTCGCTATTGTGCTCTATGCTGACCACCATTTCAGCAATAGAGCGGGCGGCATCCGGCGCAGGGCGCAACTGGGGATTTGTAGAATAAATTTTTTGCCCTTTTGTATTTCTTATTTTTATAGCTCCGAGCAATTTCAGCAGGCGTGAGACAGTAGACTGGCTGATGCCGGCAAACCCCTGGTTTTGTAGTTCACAGCGGATGGCTTCCTGTGACAGGTAGCGTTTTTCTGTAATCAGGCGCTGACAAACCGCCAGCAGCAGTTGCTCTTTGGCAGAGTAATCATCGTATTCCTTCATAAAGACACCTTATATTTATTATTTATATCAATGCGATGGCGAAATTCACCATATTTTCCGTATCGATAACGGATCAAACGGGCGGTTGGGCAGAAAAACGAGAGAGCGCTCAAAAAAGCCGTCGATATCCGACGGCAAAAGGGCTACAGCATGGCGCCAATGCTTAAGACCGCCATGTTCAGCAGCGTGAGAATGAGCAGTAGTGGGGCGACCCATTTCAGGTATCGCACGTAAGGTACGCGAGCAATGGCCAGTCCCCCCATTACCACCGCAGAGGTAGGGGTAACCAGATTCACAATGCCGGAAGCGGACTGGTACGCAGTGACAACCAGATCTCTTTGCACATGGGCGAAGTCTGCCAGCGGAGCCATTATTGGCATGGTAAGTACTGCAAGCCCGGAGGAGGAAGGCACCAGGAAGGACAGCAAAACTTCCAGCCAGTAGGTAACATTGATGAAAATGGTGGTAGAAAGGCCAGAGACTAAATTCTCGGCGCTGTGCAGAATCGTGTGGGTAATCATGCCGTTATCCATCACCACGACGATGCCGCGGGCAATACCGATAATTAGCGCGACACCAAGCAGATCCCGCGCGCCGTCGATGAACGTGCTGGTAAATGCTTCTTCGCTCATTCTGGCTATCACGCCCACGATAATTGCAGCAGCCAGAAAGACGCCGGATATTTCCGCCATCCACCACCCGAGTACAGCGACCCCATAAATCATCACCGCAAAGGCGGCAGCGAAAATAAACAGGATTGCTTTACGCGTAGCCGTGAACTCAAGGTTGGTATCGGCGCGATTACCGAGAAAATGAGCGCGGTTTTCCTCCAGTTTGTCCGCTACGATAGACAGCTCTGGATGACTGCGAACTTTTCGGGCATAGCGCATCACCCACACGACGCAGATAACATACCCGACGAGCAGTAGCAGAATGCGCATCAACATCCCCTGGGTAAAAGGGATCCCGGCTGCGTTAGCAGCGATGACTGTCGCAAAGGGGTTAATCGTCGAACCGAGTGTGCCAATACCAGCGCCGAGCAGAACGGTAGCGGCGGCAACTAACGGATCGAAGCGGGCGGCCATCATTACCGGAACTAATAATGTGTAGAAAGGGAGTGACTCTTCTGCCATCCCGTAAATCGTTCCTCCGGCAGCAAAAAGTCCCATCAGGATGGGGATCATCCACTCCTCTTTACCGTTAAGTCTCACCGTCACGCGTTCAATTCCGGCGTCGATAGCACCTGTTTTATTCACAACCCCCAAAAAACCGCCGATGATCAGGACAAACAACGCCACATCAATTGCACCGGCGGTGTAGGTTTCATGGTTATAAAGACCGTCGATTGGTGCCAGTAATACCGCGGTAAAACCTTGTGGATGGGCCTCTGTGGGGGCGTAAGTGCCAGCAACCGGTACTTCTTTGCCCAGTGTGTCATTCATCGCCATCTGGTATTTCCCTGCCGGGACTATCCAGGTCATGACGGCGACAAGTGCAATGAGAATAAACAGGATGGTATATGCGCTGGGAAATTTGAATTTGCCCATGATGTTCTCCGGATAGCTCGGGCATACGTCGCCTGGCGACATATGCCCTGAGGGATTAGTCGCCGAGTGTCGCTACCATGACCGCTTTGATGGTATGCATCCGGTTCTCTGCTTCGTCGAAGACGATCGAGTGAACTGACTCGAATACTTCTTCTGTGACTTCCAGCCCTTTCAGGCCGTAAGCCGCTTCGATTTCACGTCCTACTTTGGTGTGCTCGTTATGGAAGGCCGGCAGGCAGTGCATAAATTTCACATTAGGGTTGCCGGTGGCCTTGATGACCTGTTGGTTAACCTGGTAGGGCGTCATCAGGCTGACGCGTTCCGCCCATGCTTCTTTTGGCTCGCCCATTGAGACCCAGACATCGGTATAGAGGAAATCCACGTCGTAGACGCCTTCAGCGACATCGTCGGTGAGCGTAATGCGCGCACCAGTAACACTGGCGATTTCACGGCATTCGGCGACCAGAGCTTCATTTGGCCAGAAGGATTTTGGTGCGACCAGGCGAATATCCATGCTCATTTTTGCCGCGCCGACCATCAGCGAATTGCCCATGTTGTTACGGGCATCCCCGAGGTAAGCAAAACTCAGTTCAGGTAGAGTTCTACCCGGCGCGTGTTCCAGCATTGTCATCAGATCGGCGAGGATCTGCGTAGGGTGAAATTCATTCGTCAGCCCATTCCATACCGGAACACCGGCGTACTCACCCAGCTCCTCAACGATGTCCTGGCCATAGCCACGGTATTCGATGCCATCATACATACGACCCAAAACGCGGGCGGTATCTTTCATCGACTCTTTATGACCAATCTGCGAGCCGCTTGGGCCGAGATAGGTCACTTGCGCACCCTGGTCGAAAGCGCCGACTTCAAAGGCGCAACGGGTGCGAGTAGAGGTTTTTTCAAAGATCAGCGCGATGTTCTTGCCGATTAGTGTTTGTCTTTCACGCCCGGCTTTTTTCGCGGTTTTTAGCTCGATAGCCAGATCGATGAGGTACTGGATCTCGGTGGGGGTGTAGTCGAGAAGTTTTAGAAAGTTGCGATTTTTCAGTGAAATAGCCATAAATAGGTCCTTAAGTCGTAGCAGGCAGGATGGCAACTTCGCCTTATCCGGCCTGCGGGTTCGTGCCATCAGGTAAAAGGGGTTTATGCGTCGACGGTTTCGCTGCGAATCAGCGTGCCTTTGTCTCCGCTGAGAATGGACGTGCCGTCAGCCAGCGAACCGATGCCCGCAATGCCGTGGCAGCGGCTGACAAACTCGGCGCAGGCCGTGACTTTGGGCCCCATTGAACCTGCGTCGAATTGCATTTCGCTGAGTAGCTCCGGAGTGACCTGAGCCAGCGGGCGTTGAGTGGGTTTGCCCCAGTCGAGGTATACGGCGTCGGCATCTGTCAGGATCAGCAGCGCATTGGCATGGATTTGGCTGGCGAGGAGGGCTGCGGAGAGATCTTTGTCGATCACCGCTTCAATACCGTGGTAGCCATCGGCCTTCTCCACCACGGGCACACCACCGCCACCGTTGCAAATAACCAGATGATCGCGGGCGATCAGGGTACGAATCGCGTCGCTTTCAACAATGCGCTTGGGTTGTGGAGAGGGGACCACCCGGCGGAATGCTTTACCGTCGGCTTTGAAAACCCAGCCCTTTTCCGCCTGTAATGTCCTGGCCTGGATGTTGTCGTAAATCGGTCCGATATATTTGGTTGGGTTGCTGAATGCCGGATCGCTGGCATCGACTTCAACCTGCGTCAGCAGGACGCTAATTTCACGCTGCGGAAGCTGATTTTTCAGCGCCTGCTGTAGCATGTAGCCGATCATGCCCTGGCTCTCCGCGCCGAGAATGTCGAGCGGATAGGGGGTGACGCTGGCGTAGGCACTGTTTTGTAACGCCAGCAGTCCGACCTGCGGGCCGTTGCCATGCACCAGGATCACGCGCCACTGCTGCGTGAGCTGGGCGATGGTTTTTGCTGCCAGCTCAATATTTTTACGTTGAATATCTGCTTCCAGCGGCTCGCCACGTTTGAGCAGCGCGTTGCCACCGAGGGCGACAACCAGAGTAGGTTTGTTTTCCATGACGTCCCCTTAAATACCGTCGCGTTCCAGCGGGCAACTCATGCAGCGCGCACCGCCGCGACCTCGTCCAAGTTCGTCGCCTGGAATGGGTAAAACGGTGATTCCGGCTTTATCGTATTTTTCGTTGGTCCAGATGTTGCGCTCATAACCCACTACGACGCCGGGGCGCAGAGTGAGGACGTTGTTCGCATCATTCCACTGCTCACGTTCGGCTTCGAAAGCGTCACCACCGGTGGTGATTAAGCGAATTTGATCAAGGCCCAGGGCTTTTTCGAGGGCATGTACCAGGGTGTTTTCCTGAGTTCGTTTCAGGCCGCCGCGTCCATCTGGCGTCAGGGTCCAGCACTGAACGTCAGGGCGAACGACTTCCGGGTAGACGGAGAAGGTATCGATATCGATATGGGTCATAACGGTATCGAGATGCATACAGGAGCGATGTTTTGGCAGTTCTACGGCGATCACGCGTTCAGCCTGGCGATGCCTGAATAGCGACTGGGCAAGAAACTCGATTCCCTGTGGGGTTGTCCGTTCAGACATGCCGATCAGCACTGCGCCACGGCCAATGACCAGCACATCACCACCTTCTAACGTGGCATGGTCATAATTAATATTTTCATCACCGAAATATTTAATAAAATCACCATCGGCAAATTGCGGATGCCAGCGATAAATTGCCCGGAGATTATTGGTTTCCCGCTGACGAGCTGTTTTGGCCATCGGATTAATAGACACACCGTTATATATCCAGCATGAAGTGTCGCGAGTAAATAAGTGATTCGGTAATGGCTTCATAATAAAATCATTAATATCATGAGTGTCGACTACCATATTTTTGATTGAAGCGGGGATTTCTCCGTAGGTCAGACCGCCGCTTAAATGCCGGGCGAGTTCCCGGTGCGACATATCTGCCAGCCAGGCGCGAATATCGGTAGCGAAAGCGGGGCCAAGGCGGTAATCAGAAATTTGCGTATCCAGTAACCAGCTTTTTGCGTCAGGGATATCAAGAGTTTGTGTCAATAAATCAGTGAGTAACAGAACTTCAATTCCCTGCTGACGCAGTGTGTCGGCGAAAATGTCATGTTCTTCACCCGCACGTTCTACTGAAAGAACATCATCAAAAAGCAGCTCCTGACAGTTCGATGGCGTCAGCCTTTTTAAACTGAGATTAGGACGATGTAGCATCACGCTACGTAATTGACCGATTTCGGAACCGACATAATGCTTTTCCATCATTATCCCTTTAACGTGATTGTAAAAAATAAAGAGGAGGTGCCTGCAAATAAGATTTTTGCAGTCATGATTTTTCAGCTAATTGCGGGATCTATATTTAGACCTTATCTGACATAGAAATGTGATTTCTTTCACAGTAGAGCGGACGTTTTATTTTTCTTTTTTAATATATGACAGAGTTCTGAGAAATTAAAAAATAATAGGGTGTTGAATTGAATTAATACGCATGAATATGTCTTGTTATTTGTTCGTGTTAATTGTTTGTGTGTTTTCTTAAATATAGTGAATTTAATAGTTTGTTGATTTTTAATGGTTTATTTTTCATCTTTGAATGGTTATGCGATTTTTTAATTTTATTATTTGTGGTTTAACTTTTATTTTCAAATAAATATGAGGATATACAGGCATTATGAAGGGAGAGTGAAATGTGACCTGTTGCAGGTTTTTCTAATAAAATTTTGTAAAACAGTTGGTTACATAACATCAGGGAAAGAGGGGATCATGAGTTATGCATAGTTTATGCATAACTCATCCTGGATATTAACAACTGACCAACATCATCAGCGATAAACATGCGTTGACGCAAAATATCAGTAACCAGGAGTTGTATGGCAGACGGTTTTTTCGTATAACAACCAAAATGAAACGTTGTTTTAGTTGAGGGTTTTGAAATGATTATTGGCAATATTCACCACCTGGAAGCATGGCTGCCAGAAGAGTTGAGACAGGCGATTGAGCACATTAAAGCGCATGTGACGGATGAAACTGAAAAAGGTAAGCATGACATCGATGGCAATCGCCTGTTTTATCTGATTGCAGAAGATATGACCGAGCCGTTCGAGCAGCGCCGTGCCGAGTACCATGCCCGTTATCTTGATATTCAGATCCTGCTCAAAGGCCAGGAAGGGATGACTTTCAGCACATTACCTGCGGGTGCGCCGGAGACCGACTGGCTGGAGGATAAAGATATCGCCTTTTTACCGGAAGGGGCTGAGGAGAAAACGGTTGTACTGAATGAAGGTGACTTTGTGGTGTTCTATCCAGGGGAGGTCCATAAGCCGCTGTGTGCGGTGGGTAAGCCTGCGCTGGTACGCAAAGCTGTGGTGAAAATGCTGGTGGCGTAGAATATATTGTGATGCCGGATGAGACGCCATCCGGCACTTCCGTCATGTAATATAGTCACTTCGCTAACGTCGCGACCATCACCGCTTTGATTGTGTGCATGCGGTTTTCTGCCTGATCGAATACCACACTGGCGGGTGACTCGAAGACCTCGTCTGTCACTTCCATACCGCCATGCAGACCGTACTCTTCCGCCATTTTTTTGCCAAGCGTGGTCTGATCGTCATGAAATGCAGGCAAGCAGTGCAAGAATTTCACCTGCGGGTTGCCGGTCAGCGCCATCATGCTGCTGTTGACCTGATATTTACGCAGTAACGCAATACGCTCGGCCCATTTCTCTTTCGCTTCACCCATTGATACCCAAACGTCGGTATAGATGAAATCTGCACCTTTAACGCCTGTGGCAACATCTTCAGTCAGCGTTATATTACCGCCGTTTTTCTGTGCCAGGGCTTTGCATTCCGCAACCAGATTTTCTTCAGGCCAGCAGGCTTGTGGCGCAACCAGACGCAAATCCAGCCCCGTTAACGCTGCTGCTTCCAGCATCGAGTTCCCCATATTGTTGCGGGCATCGCCGGTATATACCAGCGTCATCTCATTAAACGCTTTACCCGGCAGATGTTCTTGCATAGTTAACAGATCGGCCAGTAACTGAGTGGGGTGAAATTTGTTAGTTAACCCATTCCATACCGGAACCCCGGCATACTCCGCCAGTGTCTCAACGACCTCCTGTCCGTGGCCCCGGTACTGAATACCGTCGTACATGCGACCGAGCACTCGGGCGGTATCTTTAATCGACTCTTTATGACCAATCTGACTGCCGCTTGGCCCGAGATACGTTACGCGAGCACCCTGATCGTATGCGGCAACTTCGAAAGAGCAACGGGTACGGGTCGAGTCTTTTTCGAAGATGAGCGCGATGTTTTTGCCGGTCAGTTTGGCGATCTCTGTGCCGTTTTTCTTATCCACCTTTAGTTGTGCGGCGAGTTGTAGCAGTGATGCGAGTTCAGCAGAGGTGAAATCAAGCAGTTTCAAAAAATGCTTCTGATAAAGTGCAGACATGGTTCCCTCACATGGCTTAAGCCATTTATTGAATTAAAATTCAATTTATATGGATATTTATTCGTTTGCAACCTTGTTTAACAAATCTTTCCTGGAAAGGTGGAGGCAATGTCAGCGGTATGTGACAATAAGAGTATCGGCAGGACATTATGAGGAACGAGCCATGGCAAACCCGGAACACCTGGAAGAACAGCGTGAAGAAACACGCTTGATTATTGAAGAATTACTTGAAGATGGCAGCGATCCTGATGCGCTGTATACCATCGAGCATCACCTTTCCGCAGATGATTTTGAAACCCTGGAAAAAGCAGCAGTAGAAGCCTTCAAACTGGGTTATGAAGTGACCGAGCCGGAAGAGCTGGAAGTGGAAGAGGGCGACACGGTAATTTGCTGTGACATCCTCAGCGAATGTGCTCTGAACGCCGAGCTGATTGACTCCCAGGTTGAGCAACTGATGAATCTGGCTGAAAAATTTGATGTGGAGTACGACGGGTGGGGTACTTATTTTGAAGACCCTAACGGCGAAGAAGGTGAAGACGGCGACGATGAAGATTTCGTCGACGAAGATGATGATGGCGTGCGTCACTAAATCATCTGCTGACCTACGGCAGCGTTTGCTGTCGTAGGGCAAGGACAACGTATGGATTACCCGCAAATACTCTCCCCGATCCTGAACTTCCTGCACTGCAAAACACCCCAGGCATGGCTTGATAAAGCGCGAGACCCGGAACATCTACCTCTGTTACTGACCGACCACCTCATTTGTGAACTGAAAGCGGCGCAAACCGCGATGTTGCTGGTGCGTAAATATGTCGCTGATAAGCAGGGAGCGCAGGCGCTGCTGGAGTGGCTGAAACCCTATGAGGCCTTTGCCTTCCGGGAAGGGGAAGAACCTGATTTCATCTCACTGAATAAGCAGATCGGCAAAAGTGTGATGCCGCAAACTGACGACCCATGGGGACGACAGCTTATCGACAGCATGGTTTTGTTGATCAAAGAAGAGTTACACCACTTCTGGCAGGTGCGGGAGGCGATGATGAGTCGCAATATTCCGTATATCAAAATTACTGCCAGCCGTTATGCCAAAGGCATGCTCAAAGAGGTGCGAACCCATGAGCCGTTAACGCTGATTGATAAGCTCATTTGCGGCGCGTATATCGAGGCGCGTTCCTGCGAACGTTTCGCTGCTCTGGCACCGTATCTGGATGACGAGTTACAGGCATTTTATCTGTCGTTGCTCCGTTCAGAGGCGCGCCATTATCAGGATTATCTGGCGCTGGCACAGCAGGTTTCTGCACACGATATCAGTGAAAGAGTACGATTTTTTGGTGAAGTAGAAGCTTCGCTGATCTTATCCCCGGACGATGAGTTCCGTTTTCACAGTGGCGTACCGGTCATCTCTAAAATTCGGTAGTTTTTGCTGTTGCCCAGTGACAGGATGTCTGCAGACGTTAAGAATGTCTCTTTTTGGGACAAGGATTACCAATGAACTGGACACATGTATTACTCGCTGCTTACGTAGGCGTGGTTATCGCCATCGTGGTGGGCATCTTTCGCAAAAAAGGCTGGGTGGGGAAAATCTCCGGCGCGGTTTTCATGGTGATAGCGATCATTGCGTGGAACGTTTTTGACGTGCATTACCTGATCCCCCGGGAAAATGCAGCCTCAGGTCAGACCGAAGAACAAAAATTTGATGCCGCGATGGCAACCCTGCCAACGATGATCGTGCTAAAAGAGCAGGAACCCGCATTATGGCAGCGTATTCGCATGCAGGCCCTGCAGATGCGAAAAGAGGGTAAAAGCGAGCAGGAGATGATTGATGCGGTACAACCGCAGATATTGCAGATTCAGATGGCACGCTTACAGAATGCGCCGGACGAGAACGTCACGGCCTATATGAAAATCAACCTTGAACAGATTGCGGCAGTGCAAAAGAAAGGGGATGACGAGTGCTTCCGTTTTCTGTTTCCGGCGGTGAAAGGTGGAATTAACCCGGTCCATTTGATTGCGAAGGAGATTATTCAGCGGCGGATGGAGAGCGATGCTGCAATGATGCGTGCTGCCTATGGGCCAAACCGACACACGGTTACGGAAACTGAACGTCAGCAGGCAACACAGGATGTGCAGGCAGTCGTGCCACCGTTAGTGCAGCGTTATGGCCATGATATTGAAATCATGGCCGATCCGCAGAAAGGCGTTGGTAAAGAAAAGATTGCCTGCGATCTGGTGCAGGACTTCTGGTCGCAGGTGCTGAAACTGCCTGCGGCAAATGCGGCCGGCGTTATTCGCCTGTCGGTCGCACCTGACATGCAGTAAAACTCAAAGGGGTTTGAGCATCCGCACTTCACAATCGACGTGCCCGGTACAGCCCAATGGTTCGCTGATGTGCTCAAACCCTAAATGTTCATACAGGCCAATCGCCTCACGCAAAAAGGCAGTGGTTTCCAGATAACAGCGCTTAAAGCCCTGTTCACGGGCATGGTCCAGCGCCATCAACGCCAGTTTCTTTGCCATTCCCTGTCCACGTATCGTGGGTAAAAAATACATTTTTTGCAGTTCACAAATATCAGGTTCGCTACAGGAAAGTGGTGCGATGCCGCCACCGCCCACAACCTTTCCGTTCTGCTCGACAACCCAATATGCATATCCTGGCTGATTGTAGAGCTGATATAGCTCATCGAGATTAGGGTCGGCGACGGTATAGCCTTTATCGGCGGTCAGGCCGTATTCAGCGGAAACCTGACGGATCACGCTGGCAACGGCTGAATTATCGTCAGCGGTGATAAGGCGCAGGGTGGCCGCGACCGGTGAAATAACATTCATAGCAAAACTCGTGACATGTAGTGGCGGATATACGCAGTTAATAACACTGTGGGACGGGGATGTGCAAGAGAGGAAAATTCAGGAACGGATGTATTGCGCACCCCAGGAAGCGCGCAATACATTGATATTAAAGATATAACAGGCCGGGTAAGCGATATGCCTCCCGGCTTTCAGATTACAGCGCGCTAATAACCGCCTGCTGCTCAATCAGTTTAGCTTTCGCTTCTGCATAACCGTCCAGCTTCTCGCGCTCTTTGGCGATCACCGCTTCCGGTGCACGCGCCACAAAGCCTTCGTTAGACAGTTTATTTTCGATGCGGCTGATTTCAGCTTCGATTTTCGCCACTTCTTTCGCCAGACGTGCCAGTTCATCTTCTTTATTGATGAGGCCAGCCATCGGGATCAGCAGCTCAGCACCGTCGATGATTTTGGTCACGGATACCGGACCTTTATCGTCGGCAGGCAGCACGGTGATGCTTTCCAGACGCGCCAGATTCAGCAGGAAGCTACGGTTGTTGTTGACGCGACGAATCGCGGCTTCACTGCAACCACGCAGCAGCAATTCCAGTGGTTTGCCTGGGGCAATGTTCATTTCCGCACGGATGTTACGCACGGCAACGATCGCCTGCTTCAGCCATTCGGTATCAGACAGTGCCGCTTCATCAACCTGAGCCGCATCGTATTCCGGGAACGGTTGCAGCATGATGGTGTCTGCGGTGATACCGCAAATCACTTTCACACGCTGCCAGATGGTTTCGGTGATGAATGGAATAATCGGGTGCGCCAGGCGCAGCAGACCTTCCAGAACCGTCACCAGCGTGTGGCGGGTACCGCGCAGTTCAGACTCTGAACCACCGTTCATTACCGGCTTGGTCAGCTCCAGATACCAATCGCAGAACTGGTTCCAGGTGAATTCGTACAGGATGCCTGCGGCGATATCGAAGCGGAAGTTATCCAGTGCTTCGCGGTACGCTTTCACGGTCTGGTTGAATTCTGCGAGGATCCAGCGGTCCGCCAGCGACAGCGTCATTTCGCCGCCGTTAAAGCCGCAATCCTGGTCTTCGGTATTCATCAGCACAAAGCGGCTGGCGTTCCACAGCTTGTTACAGAAGTTACGGTAACCTTCCAGACGCTTCATATCCCAGTTGATATCGCGACCGGTAGACGCGAGTGCTGCCAGGGTGAAACGCAGAGCGTCGGTACCGTGCGGCTCGATGCCGTTCGGGAACTGCTTCTCGGTGCGTTTGGCGATTTTCTCTGCCAGCTGCGGCTGCATCATATTGCCGGTACGTTTTTCCAGCAACTCAGGCAGGGAGATTCCGTCAACCATATCCAGCGGGTCGATAACGTTCCCCTTGGATTTGGACATCTTCTGGCCTTCGTCGTCACGGATCAGGCCAGTCATGTAGACGGTCTTGAACGGAACCTGCGGCTTGCCGTTTTCATCTTTGATGAAATGCATGGTCATCATGATCATGCGGGCAATCCAGAAGAAGATGATGTCGAAGCCGGAAACCATCACGCTGGTCGGGTGGAACTGACGCAGAGCGTCGGTGTTTTCCGGCCAGCCGAGGGTGGAGAAGGTCCACAGTGCGGAGGAGAACCAGGTATCGAGAACGTCTTCGTCCTGACGCAGGGCAACGTCGGCGCCCAGGTTGTTTTCCTGACGTACTTCGTCTTCGTTACGGCCAACGTAGACGTTACCGTCGTTGTCATACCATGCCGGAATACGGTGACCCCACCACAGTTGACGGGAGATACACCAGTCCTGAATATCGCGCATCCAGGAGAAGTACATGTTTTCGTATTGTTTCGGTACAAACTGAATGTCGCCATTCTCAACCGCTTCCACGGCCGGTTTCGCCAGCACATCGGCACGAACGTACCACTGGTCGGTCAGCATCGGTTCAATAACCACGCCGCCACGGTCGCCGTAAGGAACAGTCAGATCGTGCGGTTTAATCTCTTCCAGCAGGCCCAGTGCGTCGACAGCAGCAACCACGGCTTTACGTGCGGCAAAACGCTCCAGCTTCTGGAATTCAGCCGGGATCTCATTGGAGTAAACGTCGGACTCTTCACCTTTGGTGTCGTACACTTCTGCACTTTCACGGATATCGCCGTCAAAGGTCAGAATGTTGATCATCGGCAGGCCGTGACGTTTACCCACTTCATAGTCATTGAAGTCGTGGGCCGGGGTGATTTTCACGCAACCGGTGCCTTTTTCCATATCGGCGTGTTCATCGCCAACAATTGGAATGCGGCGGTTAACCAGCGGCAGGATCACGAATTTGCCGATCAGGTCTTTATAGCGCGGATCTTCCGGGTTAACGGCCACGCCGGTATCACCCAGTACGGTTTCCGGACGGGTTGTCGCAACGACCAGGTAATCTTTACCGTCGGCGGTTTTTGCACCATCGGCGAGCGGATAGCGGATGTGCCACATCGAGCCTTTGGACTCGCGGTTTTCCACTTCCAGATCAGAAATAGCAGTACGCAGTTTTGGATCCCAGTTTACCAGGCGTTTGCCACGGTAAATCAGGTCTTCTTTGTACAAGCGAACAAAGACTTCTTTCACGGCATTGGAAAGGCCTTCATCCATGGTAAAGCGCTCGCGCTCCCAGTCCACAGAGTTGCCCAGACGGCGCATCTGACGGGTAATCGTACCGCCGGACTCCGCTTTCCACTGCCAGATTTTATCGATAAAAGCATCGCGACCATAGTCGTGACGGGTTTTACCTTCTTCGGCAGCAATCTTACGTTCAACCACCATCTGGGTTGCGATACCCGCATGGTCAGTACCTGCCTGCCACAGGGTGTTTTTACCCTGCATGCGCTGGTAACGGATCATGGTGTCCATGATGGTCTGCTGGAAAGCATGACCCATATGCAAACTGCCGGTAACGTTCGGCGGCGGGATCATGATGCAGAAGGACTCTTTGCTTTCATCGCCGTTAGGTTTGAAATAGCCCTGCTTTTCCCAGTGCTCGTAAAGCGGCTGTTCGATATCTTGTGGGTTGTATGTCTTTTCCATTATTTCCAGGTTGCCGTATTCAGGTTAAAACCAGCCACGCGATATGCTTTGTAGCGCTCGCGTGCCGATTGTTTCAAAGAATCTTCGTAAGGGACAAAGTCTATCACTTCTGTGAAAGCGGTGGCAAAATCTACAAAGCCAACGCGCAAACTGATCAGCAGATCGCGTGGGCTACTATTGCGCTTTTCCGGCCAGGCAATTTCAACTGGTGCACCGCCGCGCGGGCCTTCACCCGCCAGATTATGCGGCACAAAGCTTTCTGCCGGTCTCGCCCACAGCGCTTCATCCAGCCGAATAGCTTGTCTTTCATCTTCACAGGCAATCAGTACACGCTTGCCCGCGCGCCAACGTTCTGCGGCAATTTCACACACCAGTTGCTCGACGGCGCTTAAGCCATCAATGACGGTGTCATTGTCCAGAAGGTAGAACGTTGCATTCTTCATATATGGGGCTTCTTGTGGTGGATTTAAATGCGTTGCCATGATGCACACCGTAGGCCGGATGGCGCTATCTGGCCTACGGGACAATCTCAAACTTACTCTTCGCCGTTAAAACCAGCACGATTGAGCAGGAACTGCGACAGCAGCGCGACCGGACGACCGGTTGCTCCTTTGGCTTTTCCTGAACGCCATGCGGTACCGGCGATGTCCAGATGCGCCCAGTTGTACTTACGGGTAAAGCGTGACAGGAAGCAGCCCGCAGTAATTGCCCCGCCAGGACGTCCGCCAATATTGGCCATATCCGCAAAGTTGGATTCCAGTTGTTCCTGGAATTCATCGCCCAGCGGTAAACGCCACGCGCGATCGCCTGCTTGTTCAGAAGCACCAATCAGCTCGTGCGCCAGCGGGTTATGGTTCGACATCAGGCCGGTGATGTGATGGCCCAGCGCAATGACGCACGCACCGGTTAACGTCGCCACATCAATGACCGCTTCTGGTTCAAAACGCTCAACGTAGGTTAACACGTCACACAGCACCAGGCGGCCTTCGGCATCAGTATTGAGCACTTCAACAGTCTGGCCGGACATGGTAGTCAGCACATCACCCGGACGATACGCGCGACCACCTGGCATGTTTTCACAACCAGCCAGCACACCGACGACGTTAATCGGCAATTGCAGCTCCGCCACCATACGCATCACGCCATACACTGCCGCTGCGCCGCACATGTCGTATTTCATCTCGTCCATGCCTTCGGCAGGCTTGATGGAAATACCACCGGAGTCAAAGGTTAGTCCTTTGCCGACCAGAACAATCGGACGGACATCTTCTGACGGATTGCCTTTGTACTCGATAACGGACATCAGCGACTCGTTCTGCGACCCGTGGCCAACGGCCAGGTAAGAGTGCATGCCCAGCTCTTTCATCTGTTGCTCGCCAATCACGCGCGTCACCACATTTTTGCTGTAGCTGTCAGCCAGCTGACGTGCCTGAGACGCCAGGTACGCCGCATTACAGATGTTCGGCGGCATGTTGCCGAGATCTTTCGCGGCTTTAATACCGGCGGCAATAGCCAGACCGTGCTGAATAGCACGTTCACCGCTGGTCAGCTCACGGCGGGTAGGTACGTTGAAGACCATTTTACGCAGCGGGCGACGCGGCTCGCTTTTGTTGGTCTTTAGCTGATCAAAGCTGTACAGCGTTTCCTGCGCGGTCTCTACAGCCTGACGCACTTTCCAGTAGTTGTTACGGCCTTTCACATGCAGCTCAGTCAGAAAGCAGACTGCTTCCATCGAGCCAGTGTCATTCAGGGTGTTGATGGTTTTCTGAATAACTTGCTTGTACTGGCGCTCATCAAGCTCACGCTCTTTGCCACAACCAATGAGGAGAATTCGCTCAGACAGAACGTTAGGAACATGGTGCAGCAACAGGGTTTGACCCGGTTTGCCTTCCAGTTCACCACGACGCAGCAGTGCGCTGATGTACCCGTCGCTGATCTTGTCGAGCTGCTCTGCAATCGGAGAGAGGCGGCGTGGTTCAAAGACGCCCACGACGATGCAGGCACTCCGCTGTTTCTCCGGGCTACCGCTTTTTACACTGAACTCCATGCACTACGCTCCTGAATCTTAAAGACAACGGCGGTGGCTACGGATAGAATTGCAAGCTTTCGTAACTCATACCCGCTGTTGCGGTGACTTCGTGTTAATCTTAACGTTATTACGGCATTGGCACGTCAGAACAATTTCTGAGAGGTGAATCCGTTGAGTATAATAGTCTTAGCGACGATTTCGACGACTCAAGAGAATAAATGACGTATAAGCCATGAAACAAGCTAAATTCCGGCAAAAGACGAGTTTTTACGGGCGTATTTAAAGTGATAATCATAAGATATCTGGTACGGGAAACGCTCAAAAGCCAACTTGCGATCCTTTTCATTCTACTTTTGATCTTCTTTTGTCAAAAGCTAGTCAGGATCCTCGGTGCGGCGGTTGACGGTGATATCCCGGCAAATCTGGTGCTCTCGCTTCTGGGGCTGGGCGTGCCAGAAATGGCGCAACTTATCTTGCCATTAAGCCTGTTCCTCGGGCTGCTAATGACGCTGGGTAAACTGTATACCGAAAGTGAAATTACGGTCATGCACGCCTGCGGTCTGAGCAAAGCGGTGCTGGTGAAAGCGGCGATGGTGCTGGCGTTGTTTACCAGTATTATTGCGGCGGTGAACGTCATGTGGGCTGGACCCTGGTCCTCAAAACATCAGGATGAAGTGCTGGCGGAAGCGAAAGCGAATCCTGGCATGGCTGCACTCGCACAGGGGCAATTCCAGCAGGCCACCAACGGCAGTTCGGTACTGTTTATCGAAAGCGTCGATGGTAACAACTTCAAAGATGTCTTCCTCGCGCAAATCCGCCCGAAAGGTAACGCCCGTCCTTCGGTGGTGGTGGCTGATTCAGGACATTTGACCCAGTTGCGCGATGGCTCTCAGGTGGTGGTGCTGAACAAAGGTACGCGCTTTGAAGGTACTGCACTGTTACGCGATTTCCGTATTACCGACTTCCAGGATTATCAGGGAATTATCGGTCATCAGGCTGTGGCGCTGGATCCCAACGATACCGACCAGATGGATATGCGCACATTGTGGACGACCGATACCGATCGTGCCCGTGCGGAACTGCACTGGCGTATCACATTGGTATTCACCGTATTTATGATGGCGCTGATGGTTGTGCCGCTGAGCGTGGTTAACCCGCGTCAGGGGCGTGTGCTTTCCATGCTGCCAGCAATGCTATTGTATCTGATGTTCTTCCTGATCCAGACTTCCCTGAAGTCGAACGGTGGCAAAGGTAAGCTTGATCCAGCGCTCTGGATGTGGACGGTTAACCTGCTTTATCTGGCACTGGCGATTGCGCTTAACCTGTGGGATACGTTGCCAGTGCGCCGCTTGCGTGCCCGTTTTCTGCGTAAAGGAGCGGTATAATGCAGCCCTTTGGTGTACTTGACCGCTATATCGGTAAAACGATTTTCACCACCATCATGATGACGTTGTTCATGCTGGTGTCGCTCTCCGGCATCATCAAGTTTGTAGACCAGCTCAAAAAAGCCGGGCAGGGGAGCTACGATGCGATGGGCGCAGGGCTGTATACCCTGCTCAGCGCACCGAAAGATATTCAGATCTTCTTCCCTATGGCCGCGCTGCTCGGCGCGTTGCTGGGGCTGGGCATGCTGGCCCAGCGCAGTGAACTGGTAGTGATGCAGGCTTCTGGTTTTACCCGTATGCAGGTCGCATTGTCGGTGATGAAAACCGCTATTCCGCTGGTGCTGTTGACGATGGCTATCGGTGAATGGGTTGCGCCTCAGGGCGAACAGATGGCGCGTAACTACCGTGCGCAGCAGATGTATGGCGGCTCGCTGCTCTCAACCCAACAGGGGCTGTGGGCGAAAGATGGTGACAGCTTTGTCTACATTGAGCGGGTGAAAGGTGACGAAGAGCTGGGTGGTATCAGTATCTACACCTTTAACGATCAGCGTCGCCTGTTGTCTGTGCGTTATGCCGCGAATGCAAAATTCGATGCCGATAATAAAGTCTGGCGCCTGTCGCAGGTTGATGAATCTAACCTGCAGGATCCGAAACAAATCACCGGTTCGCAAACTGTGAGCGGAACCTGGAAAACCAACCTTACGCCAGACAAACTTGGTGTGGTGGCATTGGATCCAGATGCGCTCTCCATCAGCGGTCTGCATAACTACGTGAAGTACCTGAAGTCGAGCGGCCAGGATGCCGGACGCTACCAGCTCAATATGTGGAGCAAAGTCTTTCAGCCGTTATCGGTAGCGGTAATGATGCTGATGGCGCTGTCGTTTATCTTTGGCCCGCTGCGTAGCGTGCCGATGGGTGTGCGCGTGGTGACAGGGATTAGCTTTGGTTTCGTGTTCTACGTGCTGGACCAGATCTTTGGCCCACTGACGCTGGTGTACGGTATTCCACCGATCATCGGCGCGTTGCTGCCAAGCGCATCGTTCTTCCTGATCAGCCTCTGGCTGATGCTGCGTAAGTCATAACATCTGCCCCTCTCGTTGTTCGGGAGGGGCGTCTTTCTGCTAGCGTTTTCTGCCGCCCATTAAACTTCCCAACATGCCACGGATTATCTGGTTAGTGACCTGACGCGCCGCGCTTTTCGCCACGCTTTGTACCACACCATCGCGCTTGCCACCGCGCGGTCCGGTGCTACCAAACAGGATATCCTTTAGCCCGCCAAGAATACCGTCGTCCACCTCGACTGCTTTGCCGTTGGCTGGGGGGGGATTTTGCTGTTCGGTACTGGCCTGAACCCCTTTCTGTAAGCGTTCATAGGCGGATTCACGATCGACCTCTTCTTCATATTTGCCGTACAGAGAAGAGTGATTAATTAACCCGTTACGTTCATCGTCCGTCACCGGACCCATCCGCGAACACGGTGCAATCACCATTGCCCGTTCAACCACTGAGGGACTGCCTTTGGCGTCGAGAAATGAAACCAGCGCTTCGCCGGTGCCCAACTCCTGAATGGCTTTTTCGGTATCAAATGCCGGATTGGCGCGCATGGTTTGCGCAGCTGCTTTCACCGCTTTCTGATCTTTGGGCGTGAACGCGCGCAGGGCGTGCTGCACACGGTTGCCCAATTGGCCGAGTACGTTGTCAGGAATATCAGACGGGTTTTGCGAAACAAACCACACGCCGACACCTTTCGAGCGGATCAGACGAATCACCTGCTCGATTTTATCCAATAGCACCTGCGGAGCGTCATTGAACAACAGATGGGCCTCGTCGAAGAAGAATACCAGCTTCGGTTTCTCCAGATCGCCCGCTTCCGGTAATTGTTCGTACAGCTCGGAGAGCATCCATAGCAGGCTGGCAGCATACAGTTTGGGCATCTGGTAGAGCTGTTCGGCGCTGAGGATGTTGATCATCCCTTTACCACTGGCGTCGGTGCGCATCCAGTCTTTAATCTCCAGCATCGGCTCGCCAAAGAAATGCGCTGCGCCCTGTTGCTCCAGCGACAGTAATCCGCGCTGGATAGCCCCCACCGAGGCGCTGCTGATGTTGCCATACTGATTCTGGAAGGATTTGGCGTTATCGCCGATGTACTGGGTAATCGCCCGCAGATCTTTGAAATCGAGCAGGAGCAGCCCCTGATCATCAGCAATGCGGAAGATAATATCTAATACGCCAGACTGTACGTCGTTCAGGTTCAGCAGCCGGGCAAGAAGCAGTGGCCCGAGATCAGAAACAGTGGCGCGAACGGGGTGACCTTTCTCGCCAAAGATATCCCATACCGTTACCGGATTGGCATGTGGCTGCCAGTCGGTAATACCGATATTTTTCAGGCGAGCGAGCAGTTTTTCTGACGCTTGTCCTTCCTGTGCCACACCGGTTAAGTCACCTTTCACATCAGCCATAAATACCGGCACACCAATCTCAGACAGCGATTCGGCAAGCTTTTGTAACGTGACGGTTTTGCCGGTCCCGGTTGCGCCGGTAATCAGCCCGTGACGGTTGGCCATGCCTGGCAGTAAAAACAGTTCGGTGTCCGGTGTGCGGGCAATTAACAGGGGTGTGCTCATTAAGATTTCCTCCATTTATCCTGCCTGGAGTATAGGCAATGTGAATGAAAGAAAGTATGCGACAGGGAGAGAAAATGACTTAAAGCGTATTGCCGTGATAAATCTGATACCCCAAATCAACCGTGTTGTGGTTATGGTCGTTGTTCTTGATTTTGCTCAGTAACATTTGCGCCGCCATGCGCCCAATGTCAAAACGCGGAGTAATGACGCTGGCGAGGCTTGGGATCATCTGCCTGCCCATTTCCAGTCCGTGGAACCCGGCAATGGAGATCTGCTCCGGTACGGCAAGGTTGTGTTCGCGACACAACAGCAACGCACCCATCGCAATATCGTCATTGGTACAAAAAACGCCGTCTACGTCAGGGTGTGCCGTGAGGGCATCACGCATCATTTGTGTTCCCAGGTGGATGGATGAAATCGCGCGCGGATTGACGCGCAGCGGCTCCAGTCCACGACGCGTCATGGCATCGCAGTAACCGCGGTAGCGCTGCTCATCGCGGATATCATCTTTCGACCCCAGATAGAGAATTTTGTGGCGCTGGCGTTTATCCAGCATGGTGCTGACCATATCAAACGCCGCCTGACGGTTATCAAAGCCCACTTCCATATCCAGGCGATCGCCCTGAATATCCATCAGCTCAACCACCGGAATGGTGGCTGATCGCAGAAACTTCACGGTGCGCAGAGTGTGATATTTCTCGGAAAGAATAATACCGTCGATATTGTACGAGAGCAGGTTAATCACTGACTCTTCTTCGGATTCCCGGTCGTAATTGTAGTTAGCGATCAACGTCTGATAGTTATGGTCCGAGGTCACCGATTCAATACCTGCAAGGATGTCGGCGAACAGTTGGTTTTGAAAAGAGGGGATCAGCACACCGAGCGTATAGCTTTGCGCATTCAATAGCATTGCGGGCGCACGGTTAGGGATGTAATTAATCTCCTCCATAATCTGCGCGATACGTTCACCGGTTTCCTTTGCGACCTTTTTCGGCGAACGGATGTAGCGGCTCACTGTCATTTTGGTCACACCCGCCAGGGTGGCGATGTCTTGCAAAGAAATTCTGTGGTTCCTCATTTTCTCTCCAGTGCCGGGGAGCACTGACTTTCGCTCCCCGGTAAATACCGTATTAATGCAGGATGGCGTTCAGCGCCAGAACCCCCAGCAGTCCCATAATGGAAATCAGCGTTTCCATTACCGTCCAGGTACGTAACGTTTCCCCGACGCTGAGATTAAAATAGCCTTTAAACAACCAGAATCCCGGATCGTTAACGTGTGAGGCAATCACGCTGCCCGCGCCAGTTGCCAGCACCATCAGCGCCGGGTCAGCATGGGTGACGTTAATAATCGGCAGCACCACACCCGCAGTAGTAATAGCGGCAACGGTCGCTGAACCGAGCGCGATGCGCAGCAAGGCGGCTACCGTCCAGCACATCAGTAGCGGAGAGAGCGAGGTGCCGGTCATCAGGTGTGAGATATACTGCCCCACGCCGCTGTCCACCAGAACCTGCTTAAACGCACCACCACCGGCGATGATAAACACAATCATCGCAATCGCGCCGATAGAGTCGCCAATGATATCCATAATTTGCTCAATCGTACGTCCGTTACGTCGACCAAGGGTAAAAATAGCGAGCACGATGGCGATAAACAACGCGACCGCAGGGTTACCGATAAACTCAAAAAACACCCGTACGCTGTTGGTTTTTGGCAGCGTAATTTCGCATACCGCCGCTACTGCCATCAGTATTACCGGGATAACCGCCGCAAAGATACTGTTCCAGAATGATGGCATCTCTTCTTCGGTGAACAAATGTGGGTTGAATAAACCTTCCGGTGGCGCTTTCTCAAAACGGGTCAGCAGCTTGGAAAACAGTGGTCCGGCGACAATCACCGTCGGGATAGTAATGATAAATCCGTACAGCAACGTGGTCCCCAGGTTCGCCTCGAAAATCGTGGCGATCGCCGTTGGTCCCGGATGCGGCGGCAGAAAACAGTGAGTAACAGAAAGGGCGGCAACCATTGGCACGCCGACATACAGCAGCGGCAGGCCAGATGAGGCAACCACTGTAAATACCAGCGGTAGCAGCAGAACAAAACCGACTTCGAAGAACATCGCCAGACCGACGACCAGCCCGGTGATTACCAGCGCCCACTGCACGCGCTTTTTCCCGAACGTACTAATCAGCGTGGTGGCGATGCGTTGGGCCGCACCAGTATCGGAAATTAGCTTCCCGAGCATTGCGCCGAAACCCAGGATCATCGCCAGTCCGCCAAGCGTCCCGCCGATGCCGTTTTGTATTGAGTGCAGAACGGCCTGTGCATCCATCCCTTCGGCAAAACCGACGACAGCCGCAACCAGTACAAGGGCAATAAAGCCGTTAACTTTAAAGCCAATCATCAGGACCAGAAGCAGCGCGACGCCTGCCGCAATTATTATTAATGGCATAATCGTTTCTCTTATACACCCGTCATACTTCAAGTTGCAGGTATGTGGGCTGCGCTCACTCACCCGAATCACTTACTCAAGTAAGCTCATCGGGTTCATTCACTTGCCGCCGTCCTGCAACTCGAATTATTTAGGGGGGGCCAAAAATGCAGCGCCTGGGCGCTGCGTGATGTTGCGTTGTGTTGTATCAGACGGCGACCAGCATGCCGCCATCGACAAACAACAGGTGTCCGTTAACAAAATCTGACGCTTTGGAAGAAAGGAATACCGCTGCGCCAATCAGCTCCTGCGGATCGCCCCAGCGTGCGGCTGGCGTACGTTTGCACAGCCAGGAGGTGAAGGCTTCGTCCTCGACCAACGCTTTGGTCATTTCGGTTTTGAAGTAGCCAGGCGCGATACCGTTCACCTGAATATTGTGGCGCGCCAGCTCAACGCACATCCCGCGGGTGAGCATTTTCACCGCGCCTTTCGATGCGGCATACGGCGTAATGGTGTCGCGCCCCAGTTCGCTCTGCATGGAGCAGATATTGATGACTTTCCCGGCCTGGCGTTCAACCATGCGACGGGTCACCGCTTGTGATACCAGGAATACCGCCGTCTGGTTAACGGCAATGACGTCGTTCCAGTCCTGCTCCGGGAACTCGGTGAACGGATGGCGGCGCTGGATACCGGCGTTATTTACCAGCACGTCGATCGGACCAATATCTTTTTCGATATGTTCGATGGCGGCATCAATAACCTGTTTATGCGTAACATTAAAAGGTGCAGCAACGGCGCGAATACCTTCCTGCTGCAGTTTCGTAACAGCTGCTTCTGCGCGTTCTGGCGTAATATCATTGACGATAATCTGCGCGCCATATTTACCGAGCCCAGTCGCCAGTAAATAACCAATTCCCTGAGCCGAACCGGTGATCAGAATATTTTTGCCGTCCAGTGAAAAAAGATCGTTCATCATGCTATTCCTTATTGTCTGTCTTCGAATACGAGCTGGACTTTTGCCGCCTGGGTTTTATCCCCGGCGAAAATCAGCGCTTGTTCGAGGTCGGTAAACGGATATTCGGCGCTCAGTAATGGCAGCGGATCGATAACGTTATTCGCCAGCCACGACACCGCCGTGTTGAATTCAGTGGTAAAGCGGAAGGAGCCTTTGAGAGAGATTTCTTTGCCGATCAGCATCATCATCGGGAACTCCGGCACGGCGCCGCCCATGCCAACCTGTACCATCACACCTTTCGCGCGGGTGACTTCCAGGCAGGTGGTAATCGAGGAGGGATGCCCGGAGACTTCGAAACTGACGTCGAAATAGCCTTTCTCTTTTTTCCATTCGTCGAGAGAGTCCTGCTGCGGATTAATGAGCGTATCCGCTCCCATCTGCTGTGCCAGCGTGAGTGAACGCGGACTAATGTCAGCACAAACAATCTCTGCCGCGCCAAGCGTTTTCACCGCGCTGACGATCAGACAGCCGATAGGGCCAACACCGGAAATAAATACGCGCTTGCCCTGCAGATCGCCCGCTTCATGTGCGGCGTGGATCGCCACAGCCAGCGGTTCGGCAAAGGCCATGACTTTTTCATCTGCCTGCTGCGGGTAGGGAATACATTGCGCAGTATCGACGGTTTTAAACTGAGTAAAGCCGCCGTCAACGTGGGGAAAATACATGGCGCTGCCAAAAAAGCGCATTTCCGTGCACTGGTTTTCTTCATGCTGCAAACAGTATTTACAGTGACCACAAGGCTTAGACGGATTAATAGCAATCGACTGACCTTCATGTAATTCTTTTGAATCACTATGGACAACTTTACCAATGACTTCATGGCCTAAAATCATCGGCGCTTTTACGGTAAAGTTACCAACTTTACCTTCCTGATAATAATGTAAATCGGAACCGCAAATACCACCTCGGGTAATTTGTACCAATGTTCCTTTATTATTCCATTCAATATTTTGGTCTGTAATGGCAACAGTTTTCTTACCCGCGACAACGCAGGATTGTGTTTTGACTTGCATAAATGCCTCACTGGTCAGGTAGTAACCTCGGCAGCATTTAAACGGTTTTATTTGTTATTATTTGTGACATAGATCACGCTGGAAAATTGTTACACTACAATGTTACGCATAACGTGATACGCCTTGTAATTCTCAGCAGCAGCGCTAAAAAAGCGTGAAATTCCTAATGTGGGAAGCGTAGTATCGCGGCATGGAAACAGGAATCTGGAGTTTTTTTGATGGCCGGGGAAAGTTATATTTTGATGGGCGTTTCGGGTAGCGGTAAATCATTAATTGGCAGTAAGATTGCCGCTGTATTATCGGCTAAATTCATTGATGGTGATGATCTCCATCCAGCTAAAAATATTGATAAAATGTCTGAAGGTATTCCGCTAACCGATGAAGACCGACTCCCCTGGTTAGCGCGATTAAATGACGCCTCATACAGCCTGTATAAAAAAAATGAGACCGGCTTTATTGTCTGCTCGTCATTAAAAAAACAGTATCGCGATATATTGCGCCAGGGTAGTCCTAATGTGCATTTCCTGTGGCTGGACGGCGATTACGAGACCATTCTGGCGCGCATGCAGCGTCGGGCAGGACATTTTATGCCAGTGGGTTTGCTGAAAAGTCAGTTTGATGCGCTGGAGTGCCCGCAGGATGATGAACGCGATATTGCCCGTATTGACGTGAACCACGACATCGAACATGTGACGGAACAGTGCCGCCAGGCGGTACTCGCTTTTCGACATGGACAATAAGCTCAGCCCCGGATGGGACTGAGCCAGATCATCAGAAGTCGGCTTTCAGCACTACGCGGTAGCGGGCTTTGCCGTCACGCACGTGCTGGATAGCTTCATTAATTTGCGACATCGGGTACAGCTCGGTGGTTGGAGATACTTTACTGCGCCCGGCAAACTTCATCAGCTTGCGCAGCTCAAAAGGTGTGCCGGTCGCTGAACCGGAGATGCTGCGATCGCCGGCAATTAAGGTAAATGCCGGAACCGGCAGCGGCTTCAGCACGGCACCGACGGTATGGAAGTTACCGCCGTAAGCCAGCGCTTCAAAATAGGGTTGCCAGTCGAGATCGACGTTAACCGTATTGATAATCAGATCGAACTGGCCCGCCAGCGCTTTTAGCGCATCCGGATCGCGGCTGTTGACCACCTTATCCGCCCCCATCGCCAGCACTTCCTGCTCTTTCGCCGGGTTTGAACTGAACGCCGTCACTTCACAACCCATCGCGTGCAGCAACTTAATAGCGATATGCCCCAGACCGCCGATACCGATCACCCCGACGCGGCTGGTCGCTGTAATGTGATGCATCAGCAGCGGTTTGAATACCGTGATGCCGCCGCACAACAGAGGTCCCGCCGCCGCAATATCGATGCTCTCCGGCAGCGGGATCACCCATTGCCAGTCGGCACGCAGCTTCTCGGCAAAGCCACCGCGATTGAGAATGGTGGGAACAGAACCTTCCAGACAGTTAATCTGATTGCCGCTGATACAGGCATCGCAGTGCCCGCAGCTACGTGCCGTCCAGCCAATACCAACGCGTTGACCGATCTTCAGCCCTTTATCCTGCGCCGCACTGCCGAGCGCGACCACGCGACCAATGACCTCATGTCCGGCAACCAGCGGATACTGAGAGAATCCCCATTCGTTGTCGATCATCGACAAATCGGAATGGCAGATACCGCAGTAGTCGACCTGCACCTCGACATCTTCCGGCTTTAACTCGCCCGCATCATATTCGTAGAGTTCGAGTTCGCTGCCCGCCGCTTTTGCGGCGTAGCTTTTTATCATCGACATCATGTTCCCCTCATGTGGTGTTGAACTGGAAGTGTAGAGCATGGGGTAACGGGGCGCTTCGCAGAA
The DNA here is from genome assembly GCF_947057495.1 of Citrobacter sp. Marseille-Q5395. Taxonomy (NCBI): domain Bacteria; kingdom Pseudomonadati; phylum Pseudomonadota; class Gammaproteobacteria; order Enterobacterales; family Enterobacteriaceae; genus Citrobacter; species Citrobacter sp. Marseille-Q5395. The sequence goes on from NZ_CAMSEL010000014.1 coordinate 148,854, forward strand.
GGGGGGATTAAGGTGGTTGTTGCGGGGGATAAACTGTGATGGTGATTGCAGGCGCGTAACGTAATGCTGAAATTTTCAACACTTAGCGCGCCAGGTACACGCTGGCGCTTGCATGGTGGCGCATGACAGGTATAATCCACAACGTTTTCCGCATCCCTTCCGTGCCGGAGTGGCGAAATCGGTAGACGCAGTTGATTCAAAATCAACCGTAGAAATACGTGCCGGTTCGAGTCCGGCCTTCGGCACCATTAGTACTTCCAAGACCATCCGAGAAAGTCCAATTATCCCTTAAGAATCAATGATTGAAGCGATTTTTACGTCCTGAGTCGTCCGAGGTTGTCCGTTGAAATCCGGAAGTCATTGGGGGCATAATTGGGGGCATCTTAACTTCGATTAGAAATGTGCCCCCAAATGAAGCTCAACGCCAGACAGGTCGAGACCGCAAAGCCAAAAGACAAAACCTACAAAATGGCCGATGGCGGCGGTTTGTACCTTGAGGTTTCGGCCAAGGGATCCAAATACTGGCGCATGAAATACAGACGCCCCTCTGACAAAAAAGAGGATCGCCTCGCTTTTGGTGTTTGGCCTACTGTGACACTTGCTCAGGCAAGAGCAAAGCGCGATGAAGCCAAAAAGTTGCTAGTGCAGGGCATTGATCCAAAAACCGAAAAGAAAGAGGCTCAGGCCGAGAACTCGGGGGCGTATACTTTCGAAACTATCGCTCGTGAATGGCATGCCAGTAACAAGCGCTGGAGCAAAGACCATCGATCGCGCGTTCTTCGCTATCTTGAACTTTATATTTTCCCTCATATCGGTTCGTCCGACATTCGCCAGCTCAAAACCAGTCACCTGTTAGCCCCGATCAAAAAAGTTGATGCCAGTGGTAAACACGACGTCGCTCAGCGCCTGCAACAGCGCGTCACGGCTATTATGCGTTATGCCGTACAGAACGATTACATCGACTCTAATCCAGCCAGTGACATGGCCGGTGCGTTATCGACTACCAAAGCACGACACTATCCAGCCTTACCTTCTAGCCGTTTCCCTGAGTTTCTTGCTCGCCTTGCTGCATATCGTGGCCGTGTAATGACACGGATTGCTGTCGAGCTTTCCTTACTAACTTTTGTACGTTCCAGCGAGTTACGTTTCGCGCGTTGGGACGAGTTCGACTTCGATAAATCCCTTTGGCGCGTACCGGCAAAACGAGAAGAAATTAAGGGTGTGCGTTATTCGTACCGTGGCATGAAGATGAAAGAGGAGCATATCGTTCCTCTCAGTCGGCAGGCGATGGTTTTGTTAGAGCAGCTCAAGCAGATTAGTGGTGATAAAGAGCTGTTGTTTCCGGGGGATCACGACGCAACTAAGGTTATGAGCGAAAACACGGTAAATAGCGCATTGCGTGCGATGGGTTATGACACAAAAACCGAGGTCTGCGGGCATGGGTTTCGGACGATGGCGCGTGGTGCTTTGGGTGAGTCAGGATTATGGAGCGATGACGCGATAGAGCGTCAGTTAAGCCATTCTGAGCGTAACAATGTGCGTGCTGCCTATATTCACACTTCAGAGCATTTGGATGAGCGTCGTTTGATGGTGCAGTGGTGGGCTGATTATCTCGATATTATTCAGTATGAGCATATTACACCTTATGAATATGCAAGAGTCTGCAACATAAAATGAATGATATTTATAGATGATAATTTAATGGATTAAAATAGGCACAATTACTTGTGCCTATTAATTCAATCTTTCCAAAGAATTACAGGGTGTGCTCTAGGCCATGGGTGTCCATCAAAAGTGGAATAACAAACAGTATTTCTTGTTGAGGTGTTTGGGTACCTCGAACCGTATACACTTTCCATACTAAAAAAGGAGTTAGAAGGTGTCCCATCAATAAATCCACTTATCCCTCCTTGAATAAGATTATTGACGCGACCGACATGACGTTCTTCGGATAAATAACAAAGGGTTTCACATGCCTTAACAAGCGTTTCAGCTGTAGGCCTCTTGTCCGGGTCATAACTTAAGCACTTATCTACAATTTTTTGTAGATCTTGTGATAAACTTTGATATTGTGGATTGGCAGTCATAAAGGTTGGCCATTCCATTCTATTTTTTGTTTTAACATTAACAGCAGCATCTAAATAAACGCCAAATGGATAGTCTCCTGTTAATAATTTAAACATCATTGCACCTAATGACCAAATATCAGTTGATGCTTCTATAGGTTTACCCTTTTTACCAAACATTAATTCAGGAGACATGAAGGGTAAAGCACCTTTTATCGTACCAGAGGTCGATCTTGTTAGGTCACCACTGGCAGCAGCTTCATCAAAAAGTTCTTGTGTTAGCGTAGCTATTCCAAAATCTGTAATTTTTAGATTCGAAATTTGTACTCCGCCAGACACCATTACATTACTCGGTTTTAAATCTCTATGAATAACACCTGCTTTATGAGATGCCATTATTCCTTTAGCAAGGTTATGTAGTATACAAGCGCCATAATGTGGGTCTAAAAAATCAAAGTGGCGCAATTTTTCCTCAAGGTTTTCACCTTCAACAAATTCTTCCGCTAAAAATATATTGCCATTATCTTCAACATAATCAAAGGTTTTTGCTATATTGTGATGGTTTATTTTTGCAGCGATTTTGGCACTTTTAAGAAATCTTTTGCTTTCCAAACCAGGAAGTGGGGTCTTTAAAGCTAAATCTAAATCCAGCTTTAGATCTAAAACTTTATATACGTCTTGCATCCCACCTTTACCAACATAAGATAAAATCTTATAGCGTTCTGCAATGATTCTTCCGACTTCAATCATGATATTACCTCCGGTCTAGATATATCAAAGGTGACAAAGCTTCTAGATTTTTCATTTATAAGAGTAATTACACTGCAGCTAGGAAATACTTTATTTGTTATCACTTGTTGGTTATTAATTGTCGCACTTCCTGAAAAATTACCTACTTTAAAGTCGAAACCATCATATACTATTTCCATACTTCCACTAGTACCCCAAGTGATCGTAACACTTTTATTTTTAGCATTTATTTCATATTTCTTTCCATTCAGGACGAAGAGGGCACGGTGTCTATCTTTTAATAGGTATTTAGCTATTTGATCTCTAACCGAAGACATTGCCGGTCGAGCATCTTTGTCATGGCTTAAGCAACTAATGAAAGTTCTGGCTAAGTCCTTCGGAAGTATCTTTCCTAATTCAGGTATATTGGTTATCGCGGCCGGGGGATGTTCGTATAATTCATCTGGTTTTTCTATGCCGAATAAATCTAAAACGAGGACACCATATGCATAAACATCAATTTTTTGATCGAAACTAATGTTTTTTCTCTTCCATAGTTCAGGAGCCATATAGCCTAAGGTTCCAATAACAGAATGAGTGAATGCTTCTGTGCCTGAGGACCTTGCTAAACCAAAATCTAATATTTTAACAATTTTATTCTCGTCTACTCTAATATTATTGGGCTTTATATCTCTGTGAATTACTTTAGCAGAGTGGATGTCACTTAACCCGCATGCTATCTGCCATAATTTCTTTAGTTTTTCGGGGTGACTTTCTGACGGGTTATAATTTAAATCCACTCCGTTAATATACTCCAGAACTAATCCTTTTTTAGTTTTTTCGGAGACTGTTATGTCAATTAAATCATAAAGTTGTACTACATGTTTAGAACGAAGTTTGAGTAGCGCTTTCTGTTCATCTAGTAAACGTCTCTCTTCTTCTCCATCCTTTAACAACTTTACAATTACATCTCTATCTAAATGATTATCCTTACATATTAAAATGTCCCCCATGCCACCACCGAGTTCAGTGCTCTTTAATGAATATCTTTCTGGTAGGACGTGATTAATCTTCATTTTTGTTTTCCTCATCCTTGATATTTATCATTACAGATTGGTCTTTTTTGATCTTTTCAATAGCTTTCTTTTTATCTTTGTTTTTTCTTTGTTTGATTGCTTTGCTTGTAATGGATGGATCTTGAGGTTTTTCTGGGGATTCGTTTGAGAATAGCTCTCTTTGTGGTGTTTCAGAATCTAATTCTAGATTTTTTGTTGAAGGATTGTTTAGTGTTTTTTTATTTTCAAAACTATCATCTTCTATAATAGGTGAAGGTTCTTTATCTTGATCGTCCACTATATTTTGAGAGAAGTAATTCTGCGCTGCAGGATAATTTTTCATCCACATGATATGTAGATTCCCATGAGGGTCCCATAACTCTACACCAATATCTTTATGGGAGTTGAGGTTGTTTTCTATATCATTGCAATTAATAATTCCAAATGAAGCGTTATCTTTCGCACCGCACCATTGAACATATTGAGCTATTCTCTGCGCTGATGTAGAAAAATCAGATGAATGACTTAATAACTCTTCGAATGCTGAATGAGAAATGAAATGAGTTCCATCGGATGTCAATATTATATTTTTATGATTTTTATCTAAGATATTGATATGAGGCTTTATAGATTCCCCCATTCCTATAAACTGGAGTAATCCGCGCCCTCTGCCACCCAATGCTTCTAGAGAGTCATCACTGCTAATTGCTGTAAGTCCACAGTCCAGAGAAAAGCTATATATTCGACTGTCGCCAACGTTGACAATTACAGGAGCAGACCCATTTTCAATAATTACAGCGGATAATGTTGAACCGCCATGTCCTTTTGCATAGTCATATACAACGGAGTTTGCTTCTAAAGTCGCTTTTAATAACCGAGACTCGGGAGGATCACTTCTAAACTTAATCAAAGAATAGAATAAAGTTGATAAAGCAATTGTTGCACATTGCTTTCCATCTTGCATTCCACCCATGCCATCTAATAACGCCATTGCAAAAAAAGGATTGCCAACGTTTGACGGAGTGTTAACTCTAATCGCGGCTATTAGATCCTGATTCTCAGCTCTAACCAGTCCTATATCCGTGCTAAGGACAGCGTTGAGGTCTTCTGGCCGGTTAATGCCGCTTTTGGCCGAAGAACGAGCTAACCAGCGAGCAAGTCGTTCTGTAAACATAGTAATTCCGTTTTATTGTGGGGGAGTTTACTTTCGCAATGAGCTAACCAATTGTCAATTAATACGAAAGAGCTCGCGCGCAATGCTCTCCCCGCCACGCCTGCCCGCTTAAGTGGTCGCTTTTAATGCAGGTGCATGAACGGCCTCAGGCCGCACCAGCACTGGTGTTGCGTGGGATAAAAAATACGGGGATTTGCATGCAAAACCATGCACCTTATGGATGCATGGCTTTTTTCAGGAAAAATAGCGGAATTTTCGGGGGATTTTTTCGCGTACTACCGTGTGGCCAGTTCTGCACGTCGGCGGGTGTAAATCAGGTTCTGTGCCGGAGTGAATTTCTCGCGATTATCATCCCGCGAAGCCGCATCAGGCCTGAATCCGATGGCCGTTAAAATATCGTTGTCCTGCACGGAATAATTAATTTTTTCACCTGCGGCCAGCCACACCGATAGGGCTTCACGCAGATAATCAACCGAGTGCTGCATGGCGCTCTGTTTTACTGCGGGAATTTGTTCGTGATATCCCATCAGCTCAGGCGCCAGCGTGGCGGCCAGCTCCGCGCCGTGCTGCTGCATAAAGTCATGGAGCCGGTTGCGGATGCTGATGTGCTGTACCTCCTCATGTGAGCGGATATAGCGACCGGCGGCCTGATTAATCTCCCACTTTTTCACGTCGATATTGTCGCGTAAATCCTGCATTCTGCGCGGGATTTGTTCGTCACCGGCAAGGAGCTGTTCACGGTATTCCCGTTCAAGGTCTGCCAGTTCGGCTTTACGTTTCAGCCAGGTGTTTTTGTTCGTCTGACAGGCCTCAAAGGCCTGCTGTATGGTCACAGTGGTCACGAGTCTCTCTCCTGATTAATGCCGGAACGGCGAGCTGTAGCAGCCCTGTACTTTACGCGGCGGCGGTGGCGTCACCGGCGCGGGGTCGGTTTTCTCCGGTGCAGCACGTATCACACCGTCAACCGACTCAATGGTGCGGAAAGTGGCCGAACATTCGATATTGGTACACTGGTGATAACGCTGTTTGACGTTTTCCGACAGATACCGGCTGGTACGGACGTGCGCGGTCTTTTTGCAGAACGGACAGTGAAACATAATTCAGCCCTCTGCCTGTTCGTGGTCTTTTGCGGCCAGTTCAGCGGCAAGTTTCATCCGTCTGGCCGGGCTTCTTAACAGCGCCATATCAACCCCGGTTATGACCGGGCGATTCATGCCTGTTACGGACAGGACCGGCTCCTGCTCCATATCAAAATGATACAGGGCTGACTGCATATTCAGGGCATCACCCAGCTCGCGGGTCACGGTCGCACGCGGCGAGGTTTCTCCGCTCATTTCCAGCGACCGTATACGCAACAGAAAGGCACGTAACAGTGCGGGGCTGATACCGGCTAACGCCTTCTTCCACTCGCTGTTGGCGTAGGTAGTGAACGCTTTTTCATGGGCGCTGATATAAGCCGTACCGGAGGAGCATGCGCCAAGCATGGCGTGGCTTTTGTCTTTCTCCAGCTCGGTAATAAGACCGGTGAACTCATCAGCCAGTTCGCGACTGGCGATACGTTTACTGTGTTCAGCTTTCAGTTCAGGAGTGAGGTTGCCGCGCAGAGTTCGAAAGCGGCTGCGCCAGTCCTGTTCGGCCTGTGCACTTTCACTGAGGGCGGTCTGTCGTTCCTGCTCACAACGCTGAATGGAAGCCTCAATGTCGCTGAGTTTTTCCATGCTGGCCGTGTGTGCGTCTTTTGCTTCGTTAAGTGCGACCAGCGCACCGGCAATACGTTGTTCCGCGCCTTCATCCTGTTTACTGATAACGGTCTGCATGGCTTTGATAATGAGTTCGGGTTTCATGTTCAGGCTCTCCGTGTGTTCAACCTGAAATGATTCTGACGCCTCCTGCACAACAACACGATTCATTGCCGTTGTCAGAGTGATGGCACAAACAGACCTTAACATCAGGCTGGCCAGAGAAAGGTCGCAGGAAAACCTTGCTCACCGTTTGTTTTTTTACTTATAACTATTCACCACTGTTCACCTTAAATAAAAAGATAAGTAATACAGTAAGTTAAAGGGTGAACAGTTGAAGACCTGACTGTTCACCGTCTGTTCACCACTGTTCACCCTTCAGTTTTTTCAGCCAGTCAGTTACTTAGACTTTTTAGTGATTAAAAACAATAAATATATAAACAAAAGTAATCAGTAATGGGCCACCGGTTTGCCAACGTTTACCAAAAAACGGCCAACGTTTGCCACTGTATAAAAATCACTCTGTTGTGTGGTGGAGTACTACAAAATGACTTGTTGCCCTGAGGGAAAATATTCACAAAATAGAGAGCTACCCGAAGCCGGACGGACACGACCGGCACTGTATGGACTTTGTGAGGTAGCCCGATGCACACCGCTTTTTCTTCCCCGTCTTCTGCCCCTGCCGCGCCGCTGATGCCGGTTTCTGATGCCGTTCAGGAACGCTTTATCCGTCTGCCCGAAGTGATGCATCTGTGCGGCCTGTCCCGCTCGACCATTTACGACCTCATCAGCCGGGAAGCCTTCCCGAAACAAATCTCCCTCGGCGGAAAAAACGTGGCGTGGGCGCAGTCTGAAATCACTGCATGGATGGCGGATCGCATTGCCGAACGTAACCGGGGCTATGACGCATGATGATGGCCGCTCAGCAAACAGCCCCTTTTTCTGGCTTGCTTCTTTTCACCGTTTCCAGGTATAGTTTTCCTGCTGTCGCAAAATCGGCAGCCGGGCGTGAGAACCCGAGTTTAACTGTGGCGACACCGGACGCGCCATGCGTCTTTTTTTGTGTCTATGCTTTTGCACACCCATTTATCGGGCAACGGTTCTTTGTCTGTTGCGCCGTCAAAATAATGGTGGCTCAGGCGGGGCAGCTTTCGGGCTGGCCGGTTTCCATAGTTGCCGGTTTCTCACCCCCGTCTGGGCTACCACCATTGCGTGAGAACTTCGGTGGTAGCTGTAATCAGCTAACTATGGAGGTTGCCGCTATGGCTACGACCCTCACCCCGTCACTCCCGCAGTTTGTCTTTGTGTTTGCCGCTGTTCGTCGCGCAGACCGTAAACCCCGTATCTGTATGCTTCGCACCGTTGCCAGTGATGAGCACGCCGCACGCCTTTCCCTCGTTCGCGATTACGTCCTCTCGTTTGCTGGCCGCCTGCCGGTTGCGGAGGTGCGCGCATGAGACACACCACTATTACCGCCCGTGACCTCGAATGTCTGGAGCATATGCGCAATGTCGGCCAGCTCGTCGGCGACCTGATGCAGGTGCAGGACTGCGCCACCGTTCGTCGTGACCCGGCGCAGCACTTACAGCTCACCTCTGTGATTTACCTCATGAGCGCCCAGCTCGACGGTGTAGTCGAACGCTGCAACCAGCAGTGGCTGACCGGGGAGGGTAACGTATGAAAAAGCCATTACCACCCGTATTACGCGCCGCGCTGTATCGTCGTGCCGTGGCCTGTGCATGGCTGACCCTGTGCGAACGCCAGCACCGCTACCCGCACCTCACCCTCGACGCGCTGGAAAGCGCCATTGCCGCCGAGCTGGAGGGCTTCTACCTGCGCCAGCACGGCGAGGAAAAAGGCCGTCAGATTGCCTGTGCCCTGCTGGAAGATTTAATGGAAGCCGGACCACTCAAAGCCGCCCCGTCGCTGTCCTTTCTCGGGCTGGCCGTGATGGATGAGCTTTGCGCCCGTCATATCACCGCACCAGTACTGCACTGAGGGAGAAAATAACCATGAAAATGAACGTAACAGAAACGGTGAAACAGGCGTGCGGTCACTGGCCACGCATTCTCCCTGCGCTGGGTGTGAAGGTGATTAAAAACCGCCATCAGGCCTGTCCGGTGTGCGGCGGCTCTGACCGTTTCCGCTTTGACGATAAAGAGGGGCGCGGCACATGGTTCTGTAACCAGTGCGGCGCGGGTGACGGGCTGAAACTGGTCGAGAAGGTGTTCGGTGTATCAGCCTCTGAGGCCGCCGGGAAGGTGAACGCCGTGACCGGCAATCTGTCACCGGTTGCCCCGGAAGTGATTGCGGCCGCAGAGGCTGCAACCAGTGCCGACCGCAAAACGGCGGTCGCGCTGGCCGTCAGGCTCATGGAGAAAATCCGACCGGCCACCGGCAACGCCTACCTCACCCGCAAGGGTTTCCCCGCTCAGGAATGTCTGACGCTCACCGTCATACATAAAACCGGCGGCGTGACGTTCCGCGCCGGGGATGTGGTTGTCCCGCTGTATGATGATACCGGTGCACTGGTTAACCTTCAGCTTATCAATGCTGACGGTCTCAAACGCACCCTGAAAGGCGGTCAGGTCAAAGGGGCGTGTCATGTCATCGAAGGGAAAAAACAGGCCGGAAAACGCCTGTGGATTGCAGAGGGTTATGCGACCGCACTCACCGTGCATCATCTGACCGGGGAAACCGTCATGGTGGCGCTATCCTCCGTGAACCTCCTTTCTCTGGCGAGCCTTGCCCGTCAGAAATATCCGGCCTGTCAGATTGTGCTCGCTGCCGACCGTGACCTTAACGGCGACGGCCAGAGTAAAGCCGCTGCGGCCGCAGATGCCTGTGAGGGCATTGTTGCCCTGCCGCCGGTGTTCGGTGACTGGAATGATGCGTTTATGCAGTACGGCGAGGAAGCCACGCGGAAAGCGATTTATGACGCTATCCGGCCACCGGCGCAAAGTCCGTTTGATACCATGAGCGAGGCGGAATTTACCGCCATGAGCGCCAGCGACAAGGCCTTACGGGTGCATGAGCATTACGGCGAAGCGCTGGCGGTGGATGCGAACGGCCAGCTCCTGTCCCGCTATGAAAACGGCATCTGGAAAAATATCCCTGCCGCCACTTTTTCACGGAATGTGGCTGATTTATTCCAGCGCTTACGCGCCCCGTTCTCATCGGGGAAAATTGCCTCGGTGGTGGAGACCCTGAAACTGATTATTCCGCAGCAGGATACACCGGCGCGTCGTCTGATTGGCTTTCGCAACGGGGTACTCGATACCCAAAGCGGCCTGTTCAGCCCGCACAGTAAATCACACTGGCTGCGCACGCTGTGCGACGTGGATTTCACTGCGCCGGTGGACGGGGAAACGCTGGAGACTCACGCGCCGAACTTCTGGCGCTGGCTCGACCGTGCGGCCGGTAAAAATCCACAAAAACGCGACGTGATTCTGGCTGCGTTGTTTATGGTGCTGGCGAACCGTTACGACTGGCAGCTCTTTCTCGAAGTCACCGGTCCCGGCGGGAGCGGCAAAAGTATTCTGGCCGAAATCTCGACCCTTCTCGCCGGGGAAGATAACGCCACGTCAGCCGATATCGACACACTGGAAGACCCGCGCAAGCGTGCCTCCCTGATTGGCTTCTCGCTTATCCGTCTGCCCGACCAGGAAAAATGGAGCGGTGACGGCGCAGGGCTCAAGGCCATCACCGGCGGCGATGCGGTCTCGGTTGATCCGAAATACCAGAACCCGTACTCAACACATATCCCGGCAGTGATTCTGGCCGTGAACAACAACCCGATGCGCTTCACCGACCGCAGCGGCGGGGTGTCACGTCGCCGGGTGATTATTCACTTTCCGGAGCAGATTGCGCCGGAAGAACGCGACCCGCAGCTCAGGGATAAAATTGCACGCGAGCTGGCCGTCATTGTGCGCCAGCTTATGCAGAAATTCAGCGACCCGATGACCGCCCGCGCACTGCTCCAGTCGCAGCAGAACTCCGACGAGGCACTCAGCATCAAGCGCGATGCTGACCCGACGTTTGATTTTTGCGGCTATCTGGAAATGCTCCCGCAGACCAACGGGATGTTTATGGGGAATGCCAGCATCATTCCGCGTAATTACCGTAAATATCTGTATCACGCGTATCTGGCCTATATGGAGGCTAACGGGTACAGGAACGTGCTCAGCCTGAAAATGTTCGGGCTGGGGCTGCCCATGATGCTGAAAGAGTACGGCCTGAATTATGAGAAGCGGCACACAAAGCAGGGGATACAAACCAATCTGTCGCTGAAAGAGGAAAGCTACGGCGACTGGCTGCCGAAGTGCGATGACCCCGCAGCAACATAACCTCACTCAGACCGGCAACAGCCGGTCTTTTCCTTTCTGGCCATTGCCACAAGGTGAACAATCCACTGTTCACCCTTCACCGTATATTCACCCTGTATCACCATGAAATTATTGATAAAAAACTAGAGGTGAACAGTGTGAACAATAAAACCTGAAAAAACTTTTTATCACCCTGCGCATCCCCTGACCGGGCGCATCCAGAACGAGCAAAAATCACAAAGGTGAAGAGTTGACTGTTCACTCTTCACCAACTCATCACCATTTATCACCATGATATTAAAAAGAAAAGTGAAGAGGTGAACAGTGTGAACAGTTATATGGAAAAAAAGAATTTTACTGATGTTCAATATTACCCCCGGTTAGGATCCGTATATCGGAACCTAACCGATGGGGGAAATAACAATTTCCTTTTTAATACCAATCAGTTGTGAACTTAAGGGGCTTAAAAAGCCATGGGGGCACAAAAGGGGGCACATGAACATGTGCTCTTGTTTATTTCCTTTTTTTTTCAATTTATTAGGTTGTGTTTTGAGTCCGGCCTTCGCACCATAAGTATGTAAATGGACCTCAACTGAGGTCTTTTTTATGCCTAAAATCCGCGCCACACAAGGCTTTCCACGATTTTCACCTCAATTGAAGTCAATCTGAGTTACCCCACATCAACATGCTTGTGAGTATAGAACCGAGTATATATGCTGGTTCGATAATGGTTGTATACTCACAGCGGCACATGGAAGGAGAACTTTTATGGCTCTGACAGATATCAAAGTGCGTTCTGCAAAACCGCAGGAAAAGGAGTACACCCTAGTTGATGGGGATGGCATGTTTTTGCTGATTCACCCCAACGGCTCAAAATACTGGCGGTTCCGCTTTCGCTTTGGCGGTAAGCAACACCTGATGGCGTTTGGTGTTTATCCCGAAACATCCTTGGCTGATGCTCGTCAAAAAAGAGAAGAGGCCAGAAGGCTTGTTGCTGCAGGAATCGATCCTCGCGAGCATAAACGTGTTGTGAAAGAAGAACAGGCGAAAGAGGCTATTACCTTCGAGTCAGTTGCCAGAGAGTGGCATGCCACTAATAAAAAATGGTCAGAAGAACATAGCAGACGGGTGCTGAAAAGCCTGGAAGATAATCTGTTCTCCGCAATTGGCAAACGCAGTATCGAAGAGCTAAAAACTCGTGATCTGCTTGCCCCCATAAAAGTCGTTGAGGCTACAGGCCGCTTTGAAGTCGCTTCTCGTCTTCAGCAACGGACAACTGCCATCATGCGATATGCCGTTCAAAGTGGCCTGATTGATTACAACCCGGCCCAAGAGATGGCTGGAGCAGTTGCTTCCAGTAACCGTGTTCATCGTCCAGCACTTGAGCTGAAACGCCTACCTGAACTACTCCACAGAATTGACAGTTACACAGGACGTCCTTTAACTCGTCTGGCGGTTGAACTCACGTTATTAATCTTCATTCGTTCCAGTGAATTGCGCTTTGCGCGTTGGTCTGAAATCGATTTTGAAACAGCAATGTGGACGATACCAGCTGAACGAGAAGCTATCGAAGGAGTAAAGCATTCGCAGCGTGGCTCGAAAATGCGTACACCTCATTTGGTGCCGCTATCTAGCCAGGCGCTAGCAATCCTTAAAGCGGTTCACAAGATTAGTGGCGATCTTGATTTTGTTTTCGTTGGCGATCATAACCCTCGTAAACCGATGAGCGAAAACACGGTGAACAAGGCACTGCGCGTGATGGGATACGACACAAAGGTTGAGGTTTGCGGGCATGGATTCAGGACGATGGCATGTAGCTCGTTGATTGAATCGGGGTTGTGGTCGAGGGATGCGGTAGAACGGTAGATGAGTCATGTGGAACGTAACTCTGTTCGGGCGGCTTATATTCATAAGGCCGAGCATCTTGGGGAACGGAGGCTAATGGTGCAGTGGTGGGCAGATTTTCTTGATGCAAATAGAGCAAAAGCCATCTCACCTTTTGACTATGCAAAAGTGAATAACCCTTTTAAATAATCATCGTTCCAACATTACCGTAATACGTCTTATTCAATAAATTTATATCACTGAAAGCCTCTGTCCTCACGGACATGGGCTTTTTTGCTTTTAAATCAACATAAACGGAAATCATGATGGAAAATTACATTTGTTGCCCAGTCTGCGATTCAACCCGTATTCGTGAACGGCATATTGGTAAGAAAGATGTTGCTGTAGCTGGTGGAGTTTAAGGAGCATTAAGCGGGGCTGCTATAGGCTCAGCTATACCTTTGGTCGGTACCATTGCAGGAGCTGAGGTAGGGGTTTTATTTGGGCGTGCGGCTGCTGGAGCTGTAACCGGCTCTACATTAGATGCCCACTCCCCAGGTTTCTCACCACTTCATACTGCGCGCCCTTATGTAACGGAAGCACCCAGTGTCTTTCTATTCCCGCTGACTGCCAGCAATGCAACAGACCCAGTGCGCCTTTATCCATAATGGTCAACGAGTGGTCGGGGGCTGCGCAAGTAGCTGTGCTGCAAGGTCAATCTCGCCCGCTTCTGAGACGCTGTCGAAAGCCACTGCAGACAAACAACAGATGGCTGGTGACTTCCATCTGGCAGACCATACGCATTCAGACTGTATATTCACATTGGCAGTACGGCCAAAAGCGGCATCATTTTCAGGCGTATAGGGTGTTCGCCACAGCGTACCGTCAACGGCCATCAGTGTGAGGCCATTTCAGAGAGAGAGAGGTGTCTTTGCAAACCAGAGCTGGCGTGTTTTTTCGAACACCAGCCGGATGGCATCTTCACCCAGCCGCTGACGAGCCTGAACAACGGCGCTGGGGGCAACAAAAGGCCGGTTACCGGGCAAAAGAATATCCATGTGAAAGACCAACAGGCTCATGGAATGGGAGCGGAACAGCGCCATGCCAGTGACTGCCCAGACCATCATCTCCATGGAAAGACGGCGCTTCCGCAACGTGACAACGCTGGTATCAGCCAGGCATTCATCAATAAGTTCAGGGGAAAGTAGGTCTGCCAGAGTGGTGAACTCCTGAGGGGTAAACTGGTTAACAGTGTCTAAAGCCTGGCTGAGCAGCATAAAAAATCCGTAATCCCTGGAGAGATTACGGATACTTACACAGCCACTGGATCAATCAAGTGATCCTTAACTGAGCGGCATTAGAGTCAAGCCCTCATTTATTTTATATCAATACTTTACTGATTAGCTTGTCCACATACCCGCTTCGGTCCTCGTATTGGAACAAAACATTACAGTCATAAAAGTCATCAACCCCGGCGAGCTTTCTATCCCACCAACGCACTTTATTCAATGGCGTATTTGAAACCACAAAAGAATGCATCTGAAGTTTGTCTGCATACTTCAAGCCGTCAGAGCGCATTTTTGCTTCCAACTTCTTAATCGTTTTGCAGAATCGAAGTTTCGGGTCATTGATACCCTCACAGCGAAGAATGCCTTTAGGATCCACGAAAACAATATGTTGAGTATCGCCATCCAAGATCCACAAAATGAAATCTGGATAAAAGTTGCCAGCCTCAAAGAAGCCAACGCCTCGCCCTCTTGACTGGTTCCGCAACAAATAGAGGTCCTTACCCTCTAGAATGGATGGAGCTGACAGATAATATGCTCTCAGATCTGCAACAAAATCATACTCACCTTGGTTTAAATGTGTTGGGGTAATCTTAAACAGATCACTATCAACACCATTTTTTAAGTGCAGCATCGGGGAGTAAAGGTAGTTGTCCCAAAACACCGCCTCACCCTTTCCACCTAAGTTAAAATCAGTCACTGAGCCGTTTTTAATGTGCTCTTGAAGTTCAGAAACCCTATGCAATATGAGCTTTTCGGACTGATCAATAACCAGCTTATACTCATCAAAAAAGTTAGGGTCTGAAGGGTCCAATTCGGCAAATTTACGGAATGGTGCCTCATAAGCATCTTGCTCATTCTTGTAAAAACGATCGCAGTACTTTTTCAACAACGCAATCGCAATTTCTTGCCACTCATAGAACCGGTCGAAGCCTGAGAACTTCATTCTTTCACTTGGAATTTCTAGCTTGTACCAGGACGCATCTTCCAATGTTTTTTGTATAGCCTCGCGGCTTAAGTTCAAATTATACCAATTTCGTTCAGCCTTCAGCTGTTGCATTGACTTATAGATTGCATCGATGTCCAAGAAAGCGAGATGCTTTTCAGTCAAACTGTGCGTCTCTAAGTCGATATCGTGTCGAGTCAAACGCATACCAGCGCTTAGCTTCGAAGCAACACGCGGGTACCAATTCAAGGTCACGAACGGTAATTTCGAGTCATCGCCCTCAAAATCGACGGGAGCAAGCAAGGTCGTTTTTTTGTCTTTCTTGAAATTAATGTTGTCAGGCACTTTCACCGTGATTAACGGTGTCTTAGGCAACTTAACATTAACGTTGATCGTTTTAGTTAACGCATCATCTGGCTTCTTAATCCCTTCCCCTTCAAGGAACTGATCAAATTGCGTCATGTAATCAGCTTTCACACCGAAGACATTTAACGTTTCAAGAATCGGCAGATAGTTGTCTTTTGCAATCCAACTTAGCTCGCCATCTTTAGCAGCCCAATGAATAGCACGGCTTCGTTTTAAAGAGTGCTCGTAACCACGAAGGCGGACACCACGACCAAAGAGCTGAATAATCTCTGAACCCTCACTCTTACCAACGTGCATTAGGCCCAGTGTAGAAACACGGTAACTGTTCCAACCTTCAGAGAATCGTTTGGAGCCAATCAATACATTGATAGCAGAGTCATTGTTATTAATACTCTTAAACAGAGATGAGTTAAAACTCTTCTCACTGACAACAAGCTCTTCTCGCAGCTCACACAGGTCAGCTACTTGCTTGGCATCACCTACGTTCACTACACCAAACACATCTTCACTTCCGCCTAAGCGAAGAGCAAGCTCGCCATCACCACCTTTTAGATAGTCAACATGCAGTAAACCACCCGATGGCGAGTTGAACAGGTGAGTCAGAATATCTTTAAACAATGCCGCTGGCGCATCCCTCGTTTCAACAAGGTAGTTGAAAGATTCAGCAAAGATATCTTTTCCTTGGTGATTACGAAGGCTTGTATTGCCACTCAAAAGCTTTGCTAGATTACTGATTGATTTTTCTTTATCTCGCACGAACTCGGCTAGGAAAAGTAAAATATCAACAATGTCCGAAACCTCTTTGCCCTGCTCCTTTCGAATGGCAGTAACCTTGCTGCCAACAAAAACCCAAAGCGGCTTGTCGATTGCAAAGGCTTTGTACTTGGCTCCTCGGTCTCTAAATACCCGGTTTTGTTGATAAAAAGATAGCAAGCAAGCCGTTAAATAAAGCTGCTTATTATCTTTATCTGCATTAGTCTCTTCATCAAAGTCGATATTTAGAATTTGATAATCTTTGCCAAAGCCATCAGCGTAGAAGTAACGATATGAATAGTCGAAAAGTATGTTCTTTGAGTACTCTTCTGCCAGCGAAGCAGTGCTGCTAACCGCTTGCCCAAGAGTAGCTGAGTATTCAAAAGTGAAACCTTCTTGCGCCATGCGGCTTCGCATTTCTGACCAAACATCACCTTTAGCACCCCGGTGACCTTCATCAATCAGAACCAAGTTGTTTCGCTCAAACTCATCGACTGATACGGTCTTTTTCTTTCCTTCTTCTTTGAGCTTATTCATGTCAATGACATCAATAATGTCAGCAGAGAACATGTCACCTCGTTTGGCCACCTTTGTGAATTCACCCGACGAAATGTTAGACGCTTGCATCTCTTCCAGGTGCTGGTGGGTGAGCCCTTCGTTTGGTGTCAGAACGACAATGCGGTTCAGCTCATGCTCTTTACGATACTTCTTCACGTAATGCTTGTACTGAAGCATATTGATGTGCATGAGAAGCGTTTTTCCACTTCCTGTCGCATTCCAAAATGACAGCTTGTTTAAATTAGCTTTTTTGTAATACCCCAAGAGGTCCTTCTTCTTTTCCCCCCACTCTAAAAGAGATGCATTAAACTTATCTACATGAGTATTCAAGTTATTCAGCAAGTCTTCAGGCGCTCGAAAATACTGATCCAAATACATTTCGGTAAACAGCAAAGACAGATACTGGAAGTACTTCCATTGAATTTTATTTGTCCGCTTTTCGTTAATAAATGCAGTATGTCGCTGAATATTCTCATCATATTCAAGCAACATTTCCGGGATGATTGAACTATGCTCATCTAACAGCTCAACAAGCCGAATGTAGTAACGGGAGCTTCCATCGTTTTCATGCCCCTCAAGGGATTCATCTACAAGAGACTTGGTTGTCTCTCTAAATGGATCAATATCTAAATTGTGAATCGCCACGCGTTTAACAGACACCTCAGAGTCATTTAAGATGACTTAAAGAGAGGTGCCCATGAGCGGTAAGCGTTATCCTGAAGAGTTTAAAACTGAAGCAGTCAAACAGGTTGTTGATCGC